>JAILNY010000058.1 GCA_024691105.1 Treponema sp.
GCAAGTGGAATTCCGCGCAATACAGTTGTATAAATCTCGGCGAGGATGCGAAGAATTTTGTGCTCCGAAATTTTCATCAATGCAAAAGTGCATCCGAGAATTGTTCCTATGACGATGGCACACGCAGCAATCAGAAGAGTAATGCCTAAGCCTTCAATCATCAGCATCCAGCGCTGATTTGCAATCATTGTGTCAAAAAAAGAATTAATCAATTTTGTACCCTTGGTCTTTAAATTAAAAAAAGAATGAACTCAAGCATTTGCCTGGGTTCATTCTGCAATATAAAAATTATTTTCTTACGATGATAACCTGTTCTGATGCGAAATATGGAACAGAGAAATCAACATTCTTTTTGCGTTCTTCTGTAACAGACATTCCTGCTGCAATAAAATCAATTGCGCCAGAAGAGAGAGCAGGAATAAGGCTGTCAAAGGCCATGTCTACAACCTGAAGATTTGCGTTGTATGTATTTGCAATGTATTGTCCCATTGTGATGTCAAAACCAACAACGTCTTTTCCTTCTACATATTCAAATGGAGGGAATGTAGCGTTAGTTCCGAGTTTTACGATTTTAGAAGACTGCACTGCATCAACAGCTGGAATTGAAATTTTGCCGTCAACAGGCATAAAGCTCTGTACAAGCTGTTCATAACCGCCGTTTGATTTAAGGTCGTTGATAGTCTTGTTGATTGAATTTAAAAGTTCTGCATTTCCTTTTTTTACAGCGATTGCATATTCTTCTTTGTTGTCTGTAAATACCTGATCGCGAACAATTTTAAGATCAGGGTTTTTTGAAACGATTGCGCTCGCAGGAAGTTCATCAAGAACAACTGCATCGATTGCGCCTGTCTTAAGGTCAAGAGCAGCATCGATTCCTGTTTTAAAAGAAGAAAGTTTTACGTTCTTTACATTGTCCTGAACCCAAGCTTCTCCTGTAGTTCCAGACTGAACACCGATTTTTTTACCTTCAAGGTCAGCAATTCCGTTGATCTCGACTTTTGTTTTTGAGCAGCTTGTGAATGCAAATACTGTAACTAAAGCTGCAAGTACTGAAAATTTTTTCATTTTAAATACTCCGAAAATATTTTTTGCACAACGAAAAGCATTTTTATGATGGCTTTTTAAGTGCGAATTTAGCCGTAATTTTACCATTTTTTGCGAGGATGCTCAACTGTACGCACTTGCCCGCGCTCCACAGACTGCGCGGAATTTACCGAGACGCAACCGTCGCGTAATCGGCGGTCTGCGCGACCTAAAACTGCGACGCGAATGCTTTATGTTTTGGAGAAGAAAGCTGCTGCTTTGCTTTTTCAATCTGGGCTTTTGTCATCGGAACAAAAGGTTCGTTTAGAATATCGTAATTTTTTTTGAGCTGAATTATGCGCATTGCAGATTCGTTGATGCGGCTCAGGGGAAGCTTTCCGGTTTTGACGGCGTTTTCGATGTCGGTGTAGAGTGACTCGAGGCGCTTGACGTCATCGGCACATAAAACAAATACCGGGTCGCACAGTAAATCTGCGCCTGCGTTTAAGGCTTCGATTGCGGTCTGACTTTCGGTAAAGTTACTTGAAATAGCCCTCATCGAAAGATCGTCGGTACAAATAACGCCTTTAAAGCCAAGTTCGCCGCGGAGTATATTTGTAAGGATTTTTTTTGAAAGAGTCGCAGGGCGCAGTATGCTTTTCCCTGTACGCAATGCTGTTATTCTGGAACTGTCAAGCGCCGGGTATTGAATGTGAGCGCTCATAATCATCGGGATGCCGGATGAAATATTTGTTTTAAATGGAAGCGCTTCGCATTCAAGCCACTGCGTCTTTGTCTTTTTTATCTGCGGAAGATCGTAGTGACTGTCGAGGTCTGTGTCGCCGTGACCCGGAAAATGTTTTGCGCAGGGAATAACTTTTTTTGACGACATTCCTTTTTGAAAACTGTTTGAAAACTCTGCAGCCTTATCCGGTTTGGAAGAAAAACTTCTGTCGCCGATTACGGGATTTTTTGGATTAGAGTTTACGTCGCAGACAGGTGCAAAGTCGAGGTTAATTCCAAAGGCGTTGAGTTGCTCTGCAATATACTGACCTTCAAGATATGCATTTTTGAGGTCACCGGAATTTCCGATTGTCATTGCAGGAGGAAAAACAGCATACTGTTTGATTCTGTTTACGCGGCCGCCTTCCTGGTCAACTCCGATTAAAAGCTGCGGGTCTCCGTTTTTATAAGACGCTTCTTTTAATTTTGAAATAAAAATAAGTGCGTTGTCTGTATTCAAAAAATTTTCACCGAATAAAATTACGCTTCCGATATGATAATTTTGAATTGCAGAAACGACTGTAGGATTAATTTCTTTCAGTGGGGTAACATAGA
The DNA here is from genome assembly GCA_024691105.1 of Treponema sp. Taxonomy (GTDB): domain Bacteria; phylum Spirochaetota; class Spirochaetia; order Treponematales; family Treponemataceae; genus Treponema_D. Next base: position 2,362 of record JAILNY010000058.1, read on the forward strand.
TTTTTGTTCCGTCGTGATACATGAACTCGGTTGAGCCGGTTGTGGATTTTGCAGCTTTCTGGTAGCGGAAGTTCAGCAAAATGAGCTGACCGATTTTTTCTCTTAGAGTCATCTGGTTTACAAGCTGAACTACATCAGGATCAAAATCTTTTTCAGAGATTTCGATTTTTTGAGATGAACATGAGACAATTGTAAAATTCAACGCGAATATAAAAAATAAAATTACGGAGATTAAAATATTTTTTGATTGATTGTTTGATTTAAGTTTCATCTGTAAAAAAGGCTCTTTGCAAAATGTGCAAAAGGATGCCGGTCTGTTTGAAGTTTGTTGGAATTTATTTTAGCATTAAAATCTGTTTTGATAAAGGGAGCTCGGGTATCAGTCGAGTGTGCGGGTCGCGCGGGCTGTGGAGTGCGGACTTCTGAGCGCGTGACTTGTAAATGACTTCCCTTATCTTTATAATAGCATACCAGTTGAATAGGCAGATTTTGTCGGGAAAGGTTTTTATGAATAAATATCAGTTTGCGCGGACAAGACTTACTTTTGGAAAAGACAATATGGAAAAACTTTACAAAGCGCGCGTGATTGTTTTTGGAATCGGCGGTGTTGGAAGTTATGTTGTTGAAGCTCTTGTGCGTTCCGGAATTGGTGCAATCGATATTGTTGATGATGATAAAATCTGTCTTACAAATTTGAACCGTCAGCTTTATGCGCTTCGTTCTACAATCGGTAAAGACAAGGTTGATGTTGCCGAAGAACGCATTCACGATATAAACCCGGATTGCAAGGTTACAAAATGGAAAACTTTTTACATGCCGGATACTGCGGATCAGTTTGATTTTTCTAATTACGATTATATTGTTGACTGCATTGATACAGTTACCGGAAAGCTTGAAATTATTACGCGAGCCAAGGCGCTTAAAAAGCCTGTAATCAGCTGCATGGGCGCGGGAAATAAAGTTGACCCGACTCAGCTTAAGGTTGCAGATATTACGCGCACTTCTGTTTGTCCGCTTGCTCGTGTTATGCGTAATGAACTTAAGAAGCGCCGGATAAAAAGATTAAAAGTTGTGTTCTCTACAGAGAAAGTTATTCCTCCTCATGACGAAGACCTTGATGTCAGCTGTAAAGTCAACTGTGTTTGCCCGCCGGGAACAAAACGGAATTGTAATGTCAGAAATCAAGTTCCCGGAAGTAATGCCTTTGTTCCGTCTGCAGCAGGAATGATGATTGCAGCAGAAGTTGTAAAGGACTTAACTCAGTTCCACGTAACGGATTTATTTAAGGAATAGATAATTGATTTTAGAAATTACAGATTCAGCTGAAAAACAGGCTATTGGATGGCTTTATAAATAATTGCAACCTTTGTTATACAATCACAAACGGAGTTTTGGAGGAGAAAATGAGAAAACGCTGGCTTGATAATATCTGATGGGTTACAGCTCTGATTGTCGTTATTGATCATCTTTTTTACATGTACAATGCAGAAGGAATTGTTGGCGTTGTTGGAAAAATTACTTCCATGGACGTTCAGTGGTTTGATATTTTTATGTACATTGTTTATCCCTGGATGATGGTACTGCTTTTTATTGTGTCGGGAATCAGTTCGCGCCTGTATCT
>JAILNY010000051.1 GCA_024691105.1 Treponema sp.
CTCAGAGCGCCTCTCATGGTCTGCTGAAGAAGTTGATGAAAAGCTCCATCAGATTATGATCAACATCCACGACAACGCTTACAACACAGCTGTTAAGTTTGGTGCTAAGGAAGGCAACTGGGTTAACTACGTTGCAGGTGCTAACATTGCAGGCTTTGTAAAAGTTGCCAATGCAATGATCGCTCAGGGACTTGTATAAGTCCCACGTAAATCCTACAGCTATGCGAAACGGTCGCTTGCGGCCGTATTGCTCAGGGATTGGTATAGGCTGAAGCAATGATGCCCCTGCGCGCGAGCGCATGATACAAAAGAGCACGTTCCGTTTGGGGCGTGCTTTTTTTTTGTGCAAATTCACTTTTTAAAGTAACATCTTTTTAATCTTGAGGTGTCAAAATATGCAAGAGGTTAATAAAGATGAAAAAGTTATCAGTTTTATTTTTAACACTTACAGCACTTTTCTTTTCAAGCTGTGCAATGCTGGTGGATAGCGACGATTTTGATGATTTGCTTTACTCCTTTGCAGATTCTGGACGTTATTCTTATGGTAACTGTTGTATTGACGAGGATGCAGATACGCTCAATATTGACTGGTACTACGGCTCTGTAAAAATTGTGCGTACGTACGATCGATATGTTTCTTTCTATGAGGAATCAAGCACAGAAATTACAACTGAACGCAGAGTACGTCACTATTTTGATTATAAAACAGGTAGTTTTTACGTAAAATTCTGTTCACCGACAAGCAATAAAAGATATCTTCAGACAAGAAAAACATTGACTGTAAAAATTCCGCTTTATTCAAATATTACTGAAATCAATGTTCACAACAAAAACGGTGATATTTTGATTGAACTTGATGACGATTGCGGTTATCAGGTAAATACAAACGGCTGTAACTGCTGCTGTTTTATAGAAAATGCCTGGAAAAAAGGCGATAAATACCGCTGTGGTCGAGGAGATGTTCAGATTAATACTGAATGCGACGACGGTTCGGTTTGTCTAAAATAGAAGCAAAGTATGTGCGAGCCCTGGTATGGTCCTGCGCTTGATTTTGGATGTCGTGCGTGCAGTGCTTTAGGAGGAATAAAGTCTGCACTCGCAGGGAACGAATCATAACCCCGTGCGCTATGCAGTTGTATAGCGCATTATAAAAATCCCCCTGCAATAATTTTTGATTTAAAAATACGAATTTAAAAAAAATTTTACTTTTTTGTTGGCGAATATTAATTTATGGATGTAAAATTATAGAAAGTGGAGAGGGAATTTAATTATTCCTTAATTTTCTTCAAAGTATAATAAGGAAAAAAAATTTGTGCATTCATTTTTAATAATCAGAACAGAGATATTGAATATCTGCATTATACTCTTCCTGATAAGCTATAGTCTTTATTGTGTAAGATATCATCAAGTTAAAAACAATTTTCTAGCCTTTGCGTTTGCCTGCCTGGGGCATGTTGTGTTTGCCCTTATTACAGAAATTTCTGTAAATGATCCGAGCTGTCCGCCGTTTTTGAATGAACTTTTTCATGTTCTGCTTCTTTCGTTTGCACTTTTGTTTTTTTATGAATTTTACCGCTACATTCTTTATCTTATTATTCCTAAAAATCAAATCCGGCTGCCGTCAATCGTGGCGTTTTCTTTGTGCTGTGCGGCAATTCTTGTTTTGATATTTACAAAGATTGATTATCTGGATTCTAACGGTATTAAATATAGTTCTGGCATCGGAGTTTTTGTCTGCTACGGAATGGCCTGCGTAATCTTTCTGGTTTCGGTTTTGCTGCTTGCAGTGAATTTTAATAAGCTTAAGCATTCGATTGTGTATGCCATTTTACCGCTTACAGTTCTTGCTTTCTTGGGAATGATTATTCAGGTATATATTCCGACATTCCTTTTTACCGGTTCGGATTTGACATTGATTTTGCTTGGCGCCTTCTTTGCAATTGAAAATCCTGTAGGTCGTTTTGAGGATCGTGCATATATAGACATCGATACTCATGCTCAAAACCGTACAAGCTATGAACGTGATTTTATGGCACTAAAAAAACGCGCGGCTGACGGAAAGATTGAATTTCCTTTTACTTATGTAATCTGCGATTTAAACGGCCTTAAAGATGTTAACGACAGCTTTGGTCATATCGAGGGCGACAAACTCATTACGACTGCGGCTGAGATTCTGATGAGTCAGCTGAAAAGTGCAAAAGGCGTGTATAGAATTGGCGGCGATGAGTTTGCTGTTTTTTATGAAGGTGTAAAGAATTCGGTCGTTGAAGATGAAATTAAGTCGGTTGATGCTGAGTGCGAGCAGGCAAGTAAAACGCTTGTAACGCCTTTGACAATTTCAATTGGTTCTGCAATGTATAATGAGGGCTCGGATATTGAAGACCTTATCCGTCAGGCCGACGAAAACATGTACGAGAACAAGGCAAGGTTTTACCAGAAAAAAGGTATTAACAAGCGCCGCTCTCAGGACTGCTCGGCTGTCTTTCGTGATACGACGACAAAGATGTTAAAGTTAAATCTTGCAGACGATTCTTACATGATTTTAAAGGTTGAACTCCGTGAGAAAAAAGAAGAGGAAGGTTATTCAGAAAAACTTTCTGAGTGGGTAAAAGGATTTATAAAGGCCGGATATGTTCACGAAGACAGTCTTGAACTTTTTAAGGAGAAGTTTGACCTTAAAAAAATTCAGGCAGACTTTATGAGAAGTAAAAAGCCTGTAAGTTTTGTTTATAAAAGACGTCACGGAATGGACTATTATCAGACCTATGTCGAGATTGTTCCGGTAAAAGATTATAACGAAAATAATCAGATAGCGTTCCTTTATGTAAAGAATCTGAATATACGATAGGAGCGCAAAACTGCGCGTTACATTCTAAATATATTCAAAAAAACGCTCTCGCGGAAAAGCAATCCAAATCTCGCGCACCGAGGTTCCAGCACGCGCACCCCGGCAATTGAAATTTTAACTATTTTAAAGTAGTATACCCCTATGAAAGAACTTGAATTAAAGTACGGATGTAATCCTAATCAGAAACCTGCAAGGGTTTTTATGGAAAATGGCGATCTTCCGATTACCGTTGTAAACGGAAGACCTGGATTTATCAACCTTCTTGACGCGTTTAACGGCTGGCAGCTTGTAAAGGAATTAAAAGAAGCAACTGGACTTGCTGCAGCAACTTCATTTAAGCACGTAAGCCCTGCCGGAGCTGCGGTTGGACTTCCACTATCTGATACTTTAAAGAAGATATATTTTACTGACGACGTGGAACTTACTCCACTTGCCTGCGCTTATGCTCGTGCCAGAGGCGCTGACCGCATGTCATCGTTTGGCGATTTTATTTCGCTCAGTGATGAATGTGACAAGGCTACCGCTCTTTTGATTAAGAAAGAAGTTTCTGATGGTGTAATTGCACCGGGATATTCTGCAGAAGCACTTGAAATCCTCAAGGCAAAAAAGAACGGCAACTACTGCGTAATTCAGATTGATCCTAACTACGTTCCTGCTGAACTTGAACGCAAACAGGTTTTTGGTGTTACTTTTGAACAGGGACACAACTTCTTAAAGATTGACGAAAAGTCAGCTCTTTCAAATATCGTAACAAAGAATAAGACATTAAGCGAAGACGACAAGCGCAATTTGATTATCTCGCTTATCGTTCTTAAATACACACAGTCAAACTCAGTATGCTTTGTAAAAGACGGACAGGCAATCGGAATTGGCGCCGGACAGCAGAGCCGCGTTCACTGTACACGTCTTGCAGGTCAGAAGGCCGATAACTGGTGGCTGCGTCAGAGTCCAAAGGTTTTGGGCTTGCAGTTTGTAGACGGTATTAAGAGAGCCGACCGCGATAATGCAATTGATGTTTATATCGGCGAAGAATACATGGATGTTCTTGCAGAAGGTAAATGGCAGAATATCTTTAAGGTTAAGCCAGAAGTATTCACCCGCGAAGAAAAAGCTGAATGGATTTCAAAGAATACAAATGTTGCTGTTGGTTCAGATGCATTCTTCCCATTTGGCGATAACATTGAACGTGCACGCAAGAGCGGCGTAACAGTTGTAGTTCAGCCAGGCGGATCTGTCCGTGATGACCTTGTAATTAAGGCCGCTGATGATTACAACATGGTAATGGCATTCAACGGAATAAGATTGTTCCATCACTAATTGCGCGTTAATCGAATGCTGATCGAAAATGGGCGTTGCAGGACTTTGTATGGATCCTGTGAAAGCGCGGTCGTTGCGTGCAGCGCGGATGCCGCTCTTGTTTAAGCTTGCAAAATTGAGTCGAGCGTGTTATAAGGACTCCTGTTCACGGAATGTGGACGGGAGTTTTTTTTAGTAAACGATAGACAAAATAAACGATAGAAAAGTACGAAATAAACGAGAAAAAACAAAAAAATTTGCCGAATGGGGATTTGTATGTTAAAATTTGCATACACTAAGGAGAGGGTGTATGACAAAGAAGTTTTTTTCTCTTAATATTAAACAGGTGATGATTATTGTCACACCGCTTGCAGTTGTTGCGCTTTTTACGATTTTTTCTTTTTCTATGCTGCTTGGCGTGATGCTCGAAAAAATTGTTGTAGACAAGATAAGTTCTTCTACGGAACTGATTGCAAACGAAGGAATGAATTCTTTTGAATCTGCGTTATTGTCGCTTGATACGCTGACAGATTCGATAGGAAATGAAACCAATCAAAATAGAATAAATAGTTTACTAAAAATATTTGTAAACAATAATCCTCAGTGCATTCAATATTATTATGGTGATGCCATTTCTAAAAAGAATGGTGGTGCATTTACTACGAGTGATGACTGGGTAGCTCCTGCGGATTTTGATCATGTTGAGCGCGGATGGTTTAAGAGTGCTGTTGCGGCAAAGGGAAAAAGCTGCATGGGCGATCCGTATATTTCGCACCCAAGTGAAGCTCTTTGTGTTTCGTTCTCCCGCGCAATTTATGGCAGAAACGGCCAGCTTTCTGGTGTTGTCGGAACTGATATTGATCTTACAAAATTAACTCAGCTTGCTTTGTCTGTAAATCTCTCCGAAAGTACAAAAGCATATATCGTCGATAAAAACGGTTTGTTTATTACAAACGAAGATCCAGAAGCGATTCTCAAAAAGAATTATTTTGATGGAACGGTTTTAAAAGATTACACTGCCGAAGAATATCTTAATGGTGAACCAAAGGCGTTTATTCAGAAGAATTATTTCTTTTCTGTTCATCAGATTGGAGAGACGGACTGGTTTGTTGTAATGGACGGAAAGTATTCTGATTTTACAAGCAAGCTCTCTGGTGTATTTAATACGATTCTTATTATCACGATTGTTTTGATTTTTGGGTGTCTTTTGTTCTTTGCGTTTATTTTGAATAGAACTAATGCAAAAGAAAAAAATGTAAGTGAAAAACTTATTGCAGAAACTCAGAATCTTGCGGTTTCTGCTAAAGAGACTGCTGCGACGGCACAGGATCAGAGTGCGGCTGTAAAAGAAATTGTTACAACGATGGAAGACAATACTGCGCTCAGCGAAGATATTTCGCAAAAGATTAAAGATGTATCAGCCGTTGCGGGTAAGACTAACGGCGATGTTGCAGAAGGTGTTTCTTATATTGAAGAAAATGTCAGACAGCTTCAGTTGATTGCAGATACAAACCTGAATACGATTAACGGAATAAAATCTCTTGGTGATAAAATTGAAAACATATGGGATATTGTTACGCTTATCAATTCGGTTGCGGATCAGGCAAAGATTATCGCGTTTAATGCCGAGCTTGAAGCAAGCAGCGCCGGTGAAGCGGGAAAGAACTTTCATATTGTTGCGACAGAAATCCGCCGCTTAGCGGATGGAATTATTGACGGTACAAAAGAAATCAAAGAAAAGATTAATGAGATTCAGCAGTCTTCTGACTCGCTTATTCTTGCCAGTGAAAATGGAACAGAGACAATTTCTCAGGGTGTTGAAAGTGCAAAGAATCTTGAAGCGCGTTTTAACAGTATAAAGAACGCTTCTGAGATTACGGCTGAAAGTGCAGAAAAAATTACTGCGATTATTCAGCAGCAGGCTATTGCAAGTGAACAGATTCTTGTTACGTTAAAGCAGATTGCTTCTGGTGTAGAAAACTTTACAGCGGCAACTGAACATATTTCTAAAACATCGCAGAACCTCAAGACAATTGCTTCTGATCTTGACAGCAAAAAAGAAGAGGAGGAAGCATGAACGAAGAAATCGTAGAACAGCTTGAAGCGCAGACTCAAGTTTCTACAGAGGAGCTTGAATCAAAACCAAAGACGACCTGGCTCATGTTTTCGATCGGCCAAAAAAAGTATGCGGTGCGTTCGAGTGATGTGCTTGAAATAATCCGCGATGTTGCAGTGTATAAACTTCCGTTTATGCCGTCTTATATTGAAGGTGTGTTAAATCGACGTGGAGATCCTTTTACTGTAATTAATCCTAAGGCGCTGCTTGGTGACGAAGATACAACGCCTCCAGAGGAACCGCTTTTTATGATTTTTAAGCGGGATGATGATCAGCTGTCACTTCATATTTCGGATATTTTGTTTTTTTCAGAAATTGAAGAGAATGCTATGAGCCTGATTCCTAACAACAATGATGACGGCTTTTTTCTTGGAACGCTCGGCTATAATGATGAAGAAATTCCAGCTCTTAATCCGAACGCTTTTGAAGTGCTCATAAGGAAAGAACTTGGAAGCGCATAATCATTTTACCTGCATCGCATACGACACGGTAAATTTTCTCATTCAAAGTAAATATATCGGCTTTGGAATTTATCTTGCGGTTGATAAGGATGTAAAAAGCATTCCGTTTAATCGCGAGACTTTACCGCATATTCACATCGGGTCGCTCTTAGAACAGACATTTTCCTGTAAGACTGTTGAAGACTGCAATGTGGTGCTTGTAATGAAGATGCAGGACTTTGCAAAGGATGTGCGCGAATCGATTGTAAATTATACGCAGACGGCCTTTCCGGCAAGCGGAAATCTTGCGCTGTCGGTGAATACTTCGATCTCGAGTAAGATAATGGATATATCTTGTCTGCATTTGATTCCGGAGGGAATAAGAAAAATGCAGAATGAATGTGGAATAAACGCAATCGGCTTTGTCAAAGATTCAAACAATCCTGAGATTTTACATAAGCAGATTCTTATTTCACCGGATTTTCTTTTAAGAAAATTTTTTTCAAATGGATTAATCAAATTAAAGTGAGGAGGTGCAGAGCATGAAAATTATGATTGCAGACGGCTCTGCCGTTGTACGCGCAATTTTTGAACAGAACCTCAAAAACTATGCAGACATTCAGATTATTGCATCGGTCTCTAACTGTAAAAAAATTGTTGACTGTGCAAGAAAAGAAATTCCAGATGCTCTGATTAGTGGAACTGATTTAAATGATGAATCAGAAAATCAGGCTTTAAGAAAGCTTTCTGTTGATATGCGTATTCCGGTTATTGTTATGACAGAATCGGAGATGTCAGCAAGCTCGCTTAATTCAAGCTTAAAGACTGTGTCTGCTGTTATTGCTAAGCCTGGCGTAAAGGAATTTAACAAAGAATTTTTTTCCAGTCTGGTTGAAAAGTTAAAGGAAATAGAAAGTCATTTATCGATAAAGACAAAGCGCATTGAAGGTACAAAAAAAGAGTATAAGGTTTTGTGTATTGGTGCTTCGACTGGTGGTCCGACGGCAGTTTCTGAAGTACTTTGCGGTCTTGGAGAAAATTTTCCGCTTCCGATTTTATATGCGCAGCATATTGAAGTTGGAGCGGATAAAAACATGGCACGATGGTTTAATACTGTTTGTCATAACTTAAAGATAAAGCTTGCAGAAGATGGCGAAGAAGCAAAGCCTGGTACTGTGTATATGGCTCCTGCTGACAAGCATCTGATTATCGACTATGAAAACTCTCATGGAAATCCGGTTTTAAAACTTTCTAATGAAGAGCCTGAGCGTTTTTTGCGTCCTGCTGTAAATAAGCTTTTTAGAAGTGCCGCTGCAATTTATAAAAGCAATGCACTTGCGGTTCTTCTTACCGGTATGGGTGCGGATGGCGCAGAAGGCTGTAAGACAATTTGCGAGCATGGCGGATGGACAATTGTAGAAGATAAATCTACTTGTGTTGTATTTGGAATGCCGGCAGCGGCAATAGAACTTGGCGGCGCGCGGGAAGTTTTTCCTCGCGGTGAAATTCCTAAACGGATTCTGGAGCTTACAGAAAAATGAGTGAGCAGAAAACGATTGTATTAACAGAAGATGAACTCGCTTTTTTTGTAAAAGTGCTTACGGAGCGGACTGGAATTGTCCCGCGCGCAAGTCACGTCGACGGAATCAGAAATTTTATAGAGAAAAATCTGTCGCAGAATAAGCTTACTGTCGAGCAATATAAAAATTCACTGCTGACAGAAAAAGCTGTTATGGAATTTTTTATAAACGAGTGTACTGTAAACGAAACATATTTTTTTCGCGAAGAAAAGCAGTTTATGTTTTTAAGAGATAAGATTTTTCCGGAACTGCGTTCTAAAAATGCCGCTGGCGAAATTAAAGTGTGGAGTGCTGCCTGCTCTTACGGAGAAGAAGCATATTCATTTGCGATTCTTGCAAAGACTTGTGGATTAAAGCCTGTGGTAACTGCAACAGATATTAATTCTGAGGTTTTAGAGCATTGTAAGAACGGACTATTTCTAGGAACATCTTTGCGTGCCGTTGATGGAGTTGCGTTTCAGAATCTTGTTCTGCCTTTTAGACGCGACGATGGTCGTGTTGAATTTAAGGATGACATTAAGAATTGTATAAATACGCGGCAGATGAATCTTGCAGAAATTGATTCTCCATTCAGCGAAAAAAATCTACCGAAAAATCAGAACATAGTTTTTATCAGGAACGTGTTCATTTATTTTACACCGGAAATGCGTGCAAGAATTCTTCGTACGATTGCGCAGAAGTGTCTTGCTGATGGCGGGCTTCTTTTTGTTTCAATGAGCGAGACTGCGCAGATAGATTCATCAATTCTGCCAGCTGAGCTTGAAAAGAAGATGGACGGTAATATTTTTTATTTTCAGAAAAAATCAACAGGAGGTAAAGTCAATGGCTAAAGTCTCAGGCGATATTACAGAAAGCTATGTGAGCGAAGTCAGAGAGCTTCTGGAAGAATCACGAAAAGATATAATGACTTTAAAAAATACTCAGGATGATCCGGAAACCTTGAGCCGCCTTTTGCGTAACCTTCATACAATAAAAGGTAATTCGCGTATGCTTGGGTTTTCTACGATCGAAAAGCTTGCGCATGCGGTAGAAGATATTTACAAAAGTGTAAAAGATGGAAACATTAAAAATTCTGAACGTCTCGTAAAATTAGTATTTGAAGTAACAAAAAAAATTGAAGAATGCGCTGTTGCAGTTTCTAAACGAGGAACTGATGAACAGAATATTGAACTTTATCTTTTGTACTGCGATAAGCTTGCTGCCGGTGAGTTGATTGATATTGAATCGTTTATGAAAGAACTTGACCGCGCGCGTGGTGAGATTCTTTTAGATGAGGACGAAGAAGATGCTGTAGATAACGTAAATGACATTCAGTCGATTCGTATTAAGCTTGCACGTGTAAACGAAATTATTACTTCGTTTGATACGATGATAACGCGCGAGTTTCATCTTAAACATCAGCTTGATGAACTTCATAAGTTTGAAGAAAAAATCGGAAGCCACGAGCTTTCTAAAATCCGTAAACAGTTTGAAAGCGACATCTACGCGCTTGAAACTTCTATCTTTGGTGTGCAGGAGCAGGTCTTTGATTTACGCATGCTTCCGATAAGCATTGTTCTTAAACCGCTTGAAAGCACAATCGCAATGGAAGCGATGAATCTTAAAAAGAAGGTTAAGTGCGAAATTCCAAGTACCGACATTGCGATTGATAAAGTAATTCTTGAAGAACTTGGCGACATTCTTATGCACTTGATCCGTAATGCACTTGATCATGGAATTGAAAGCCCTGATGAACGTAAGAGCGCCGGAAAGGATGAAACTGGAACTGTAAGCATTACCTGTACGCGTGAGTCAAAGCACATTGAACTTAGAGTAAGTGATGACGGTCGTGGTCTTGATTATGACAAGATCCGCGAAAAAGCGACAAAGCTTTATCCTGAGCGCACTGATGAGATTAAAGATATGAATGACAGGGAACTGTCGCAGTTTTTGTTTCAGTCGGGATTTTCTACAAAGGATAAGGTTACAGAACTTTCCGGACGTGGTGTTGGGCTTGATGTCGTATGGTCGAATGTTGAAAAAATCAAAGGTCGAATTAAAATTGAAAGCGAGCGGGGAAAAGGAACTTCGTTCATTCTGCATTTTCCTTTGTCGCTTTCTACTTTGCAGGGCCTTTTTGTTTATTCAAATAAAGAAAAATATCTTATTCCGTCGCAGCATATTGTCGACATCCTTTACAGAAAAAAGACCGATTTTATAACGCTTCAGAATCAGAGTTATATTCAGCTTGAAGGTCAGCTTATTCCGTGTTTTTCTCTTTCTTCTTTGTTTGAAGACCGCAAGGCTGGAATCATGCTTGATGAAGAGCCGGTTTTGATTGCTGAATATATGGAACAGAGAATTGGTATTATCGTTGAACAGGTGCAGCAATATGTTTCGCTTGTTGTAAAACCGCTTCCTAAAGGCTTGCATAATTTTACGATTTTACAGGGAATTGTTTTTGATGAGCATTATGATATTGTTCCGATTCTTCATGTTCCTGAGATTTTGAAAAAATTTAAACAGCTGCGTGGTTATGATATTAAAAAATATGAAGCAGCTACAAAAAAGCGCACTATAAGAATTCTTGTCGTTGATGATTCGCAGACGACACGCGATATTGAAAAATCAATTCTTGAGAGCGCAGATTTTTTGGTTGATGAAGCTTACGACGGCCTTGATGGTCTTGAAAAGGCAAAGGCAAAACAGTATGACCTGATTCTTACTGACCGCGAAATGCCGCGCATGACGGGAACAGTTCTTCTTGATAATCTTCGTCGCATGGAGCAGTACCAGAATGTGCCGGTCGTAATTGTTTCTGCTGACCAGAGTGAAAAGGCTTTAAAAGAATTTGATCAGCTTAAAGCAAATGCAGTAATTTCTAAGGGCGACTTTAAGCGTGGAAATCTTATTAACGTGATAAGAGGGCTTGTTGGAGGTGATGAATAATGAGTAAGAAAATTCTGATTCTAGAAACTTCCGTAACGCTGCAAAAACTTTTTACCACTACGCTTGATAACGAAGAATATAATATTCAGTTTGTAAACAACGGAAAAAACGTAATCAACAAACTGTTTGATTTTTTGCCGGATTTGTTTCTGCTGAATTCTGATATAAAAGAGCCTGGAAGTTTTGAGCTTGTAAGAATTATCCGTTCAATAAAGTGTTTTAAAAATCTTACGATTGGAATGTATGCAAATTTTCCGACGCCGCTTGATGAAATTCTTGCAAAGGAAAGCGGTGTTACTTTGTTTGTGCGTCTTGATGAAAAGACACTTGTATTAAACATTGATGAACTTGCTGAACTTGAAAGTCCAAAGCTTGAAAAACAGGCTGTCAGTCAGCTTAAAAAAACTTTTGATGAATCTTCGTTATTTGAAAATTCATCTCAGGTTTTGCATGAAATTACTTACAAAAATGCTCTGCTTTTAAAAATAAATAATCTGTTTGATTCGATAGAAGATATTGAAGAAATAACGCGACGGCTTTTGCTTTTGATTGCGGATGTTTGCGAGGTGCCGGCGGCAGGCCTTTATGTTGTAGAAGATGACGGGCCGCATGGATATTATGTGTGTTCACAAAATCTTGAAGAAAAAGAAATTGCAGATTTTTTGAATGTATGTGCTTCGGATTTTGAGACAGAAAAAACAGATTATAATATTTCAAAGGTTGTTCCAAAAAAACTTGAAGTATCAGAAACGCTTAATCGTTTTTACGACACAAAAATTCAGTTGTCCAGTTACGAAAACTATGTGCTTAAAGCCTCTGATGAAAAGAATTATCTTGGAACAGTTCATATTGTGAGCGAAGGAAATATTTCCAGTGAAAAGCAGGAGCTGTTTGAATTTTGTGTAAAAAATGCAGGACCGGTTTATGAAAAAGCAATAATAGTAAAAAAGAAGATGTTCTTTGAAAAAAGAATTCGTCGTGCTTTTAGTCGCTTTGTTCCGGAGCAGATTATCGATAGCCTTGTTATGCAGGCAGATGATACTGATGAAAAAGTTGGTGTTGGCGAAACACGCGCTGTTGCAATTTTGTTCAGCGATATCCGTTCATTTACAAACATCAGCGAAAAGAACAAAGCTGATGTTCTTGTTGCGTTCTTGAACCGGTATTTTTCTACGATGGTTGAAATTATCAAAAAGCACGGCGGAACGATTGATAAATTTATCGGAGATGCGATTATGGCAGAGTTTGGAACACCTGTAAGCTACGAGGATAACTGTCGCCGTGCGGTTGCGGCCGCTTACGAGATGCGCGAGGCATTGCCAAAGGTTGAGCTTGGGGATCTTGTTATGCCGGATGGGATGACTTTTAATATTGGAATTGGAATTCACTACGGAGACGTAATTGTAGGTTCTATCGGTTCAAAAGATAAGACTGACTATTCTGTAATCGGTGACAATGTAAACCTTGCCTCGCGCCTTGAAGGTCTTACAAAAACATATGGGTCGCAGATTCTTGTGAGTGAGAGTGTCAGACTTGATGCGGGAGAAAATTCATTTTGTTTCAGGCATCTTGATGATGTACGCGTAAAAGGAAAAAAGAACGCAGTTCCTATTTATGCTGTAGATCGCAGTGAGGAAGAATTCCCGCCGGAGTACAAGGATGCCTATGTAAAAGGCATGGAGTTGTACAAGCAAGGAATCTGGAATCTTGCAAGTGACTACTTTAAAAAGGCTCTCAGTTCTGTGGAAGGTGACAAGGCTGCAAAGCTTATGCTTGATCGCTGTGATGAATTTATAAAGAATCCACCTGAAAACTGGGACGGCGCGATTGCATTTATGACCAAATAATATATAAGGAAAACGGAGGAAATGTTATGAAAACTTTTAAGAGATATTTAATTACGATTTTAGCCACAACCTATTCTGGGGTTATGTTTTTAAGAATTTTTCATTACGGATTTATTTATGAAAATCCTGCGCAGATAATTATGGGTTGTGTGCCTACCTGTATAATTACATTGGGGCTTATTGGAATTTGTTCTTTGTTTGAATGGCCGCTTTTGACAAAATTTGATGAAGTAATCAAAAAAGGAAAATCAAATCCCGAGTCGCTTACAAAAGAGGATTTGGACTATTGTACAAAAGCATACCGTAATTATGACATTATTATAATAATAGCACATATAATTGGATTTCTTGTTGGAGCAGGTTCAACATCTATAATTGAGTCTGCAAAAGGTGTTGTTGTTTTTAATTCTATAACATTTACATTGATAGAATTTCAATCTTTAGCAACTGGATTTATGTGCTATACAATAAATTATGTTCTTGTAAAAAAAATTTATATGGCAGGCCAGATGCGTCAGATTGGAATGAAGCTTTCGGAAAATCTTTCGCGCGTGCAAAATGTTGCAATGTGGGCTTCGATTGACACTGCGATTATTAATATGATGACTGTTCCTTATGGAATTATTCTCAATTACAGTTCAAGCGGATATAATAATTTTCTTAAATATGGAATAATCGGCTGGGCGACAAGTCTTGCTGAATTTTTTATCGTCTATAAGGTAATTACAAAAACAATTCAAAAGAACGAAAAAATTATAAGCACAAATCTTTTTGCACAGACAGAGAACCTGGCAGATGCAACAAAGCAGAGTGCAGAGAATAGTCAGAATCAGACAGCGGCTGTAAAAGAAATTGTTGCAACAATGCATGATTCAACAGAGCTTGCAAATAATATTGGTGAAAAAGTCCGCGAAGTAAATACTCTTGCAGAAAAATCTCGCGACGCTGTTGTTTCTGGAAGTGAAGCTTTGCAGAAAAACGTAAAAGAGCTTCTGGATATCAAGAATACAAATATGCTTACTATTGAAGGTATCAAAGAGCTTAACAAAAAGATTAAGGGTATATGGGATATTGTTTCAATTATTAACAACGTTGCTGACCAGACAAAAATTATTGCTTTTAATGCAGAGCTTGAAGCAAGCAGCGCAGGTGAAGCGGGAAAGAATTTCCACATTGTTGCAACAGAAGTTCGTCGTCTTTCTGACAACATCATAGATAGTATTAAAGAAATCCGTGAAATTATTACAGAGATTCAAAAGGCTTCTGATACTCTGATTCTTGACAGTGAAAAGGGAACTGCCCAGATTGATTCTGGTTGTGAAAGTGCACGCTCTCTTGAAAGCGGCTTTGAAAGTATTATGGCTTCTTCTAAGGCAACTGCTGACAGCTCTCATGAGATTCTTGATAATGTAAGCCAGCTTACAAGTGCAAGCGAGCAGATATTTATTACGCTGCAGCAGATTGCTCAGGGCATTGAAAGCTTTTCTCAGAATACATCAAATATTTCTTCTGCGTCAGAGAAGTTAAAGGATATTGCAAGTTTGTTGTAGGGGACAAAGTAGCAGATTATCAGTATTCTGTGCTATAATATCTGTATGATTCAACCAATTTATACGTACAGCATTCAATATGCTTTTTTGATTTTTATCTCATTCAGTTTTATAGGCTGGTGTGCGGAAGTTCTTTATGTAGGAATTTTCTTTGAGCACAAATTTGTGAATCGTGGATTTTTGCATGGGCCGATTTGTCCGGTGTATGGGTTTGGTGGCGTTGCAATTTTGTGTCTGCCGGCAAATATTCTTTCGTTGTGGGTGCCGCTGTTTTTTGCGAGCATGATTTTTGCAACTACGGTAGAATATTTAGCAAGCTGGATTTTAGAAAAAGCATTTCACACTTTATGGTGGGATTATTCTGATTTAAAATTTAATATTCACGGGCGTGTATGTCTTTTAAATTCGCTCTTGTTTGGGGCAATGGGAATTTTAGTTGTTCATTTTGCAGAGCCTTTGATTTTGAATATTATTTCTCTGTTAAAAGGCAACTGGCTTTTTGTTGTTTCGCATTGTATAGCAATAATTCTTGGCTGCGATATTCTTATAACTGTCAGAAGGCTTATCGACTTCAACGTTGCAATGGAAAAGCTTTCGGCAATTCATAATTCCCACATTGAAAAGTTCCAGGATATAAATAAAAATGTCGAGTTCTTCTTAAAGAAGTTCCCGACATTAAAGAATGCGCAGTACAAAGATGTTATTGCGCATTTAAAACAAAAGTTAAAGGAGAGAACAAAGCGTGCGTAATGCGATCTTCATTATGCGCTTATTCTTCCTCGAAAAATTCATCAACTTTTTTTGCAGCGCCTTTTACTCCTTTAGTTGTGGCAAGAGCTCCAATTGCAACTCCCCAGCGGGAGTTTAATGCGCCGTAACGAGTTCCCTGTTTAAAAGTAAAGTTGCCTTCTTTTTTCTGGAGGTTGTCTTTTTCTTCAATCAATCTTTTTTGTTCTGCTTTGAAGGATTCAATTTTTGAAACCTGTTTCTTTTCTACAGCATCTTCAACTTTTTCTACGAATGACTCATATTTATCAAGCCACAAGTCAAGGGCATCTTTTTGTTTTGCAAAAGTAAATTGTGAAAGCACTGTTAACAAAATAAGTGCAATAAGTGATGTTTTTAATTTGTTCATAAAAAATCTCCTCTTAAATATAATACCAAAATATAGTATAATGTTACAAGCGAGGATAAAAATGAGTGCTGATATAAAAAAACTTCAGAATGGAAGCGATGTGCGCGGTATTGCGCTTGAAGGTGTCGCTGATGAACATGTTAATTTGACTGGTGAGGCTTGTAATAAAATTGGACAGGCATTTGTAAAATGGCTTTCTAAAAAAACAGGAAAGAATGCGTGCGATTTGAAAATTGGTATTGGACGCGACTCTCGTGTTTCTGGTCCTGCGCTTGAAGAAGCAGTTGTAAAGGGAATGGTTGCAGAAGGCTCAAAGGTTGTGCGTTGTGGGCTTGCAACAACGCCTTCTATGTTTATGTCTATTGTTTTTGAACAGACAAAGTTTGACGGTTCAGTTGAAATTACTGCAAGTCATCTCCCGTTTAACAGAAACGGCTTAAAGTTTTTTGATAAAGACGGCGGACTTGAACACGATGATATTACAGACATTCTGGCTATCGCTTCTGAATTGAGCGAGCGTGATTGCGATATCAGTTCTTGCGAAAGTTTTGATTTACTTTCGCTTTATGCTGAACATTTAAAGAATGCAATTCAAACTCAGATTTCAAAATCAAATTGTGGCGATACTGTCGCGGCATCTAATGGTGCGGCATATGACAAGCCGCTTGCAGGCCTTAAGATTGTTGTTGACTCTGGTAACGGTGCGTCAGGATTCTTTGTTGATAAAATCTTACAGCCACTTGGAGCTGACACAACAGGAAGTCAGTTCTTAGAGCCAGACGGAATGTTCCCTAATCACATTCCTAACCCGGAAAACAAGCAGGCAATGGAAGCAATCCGCAGTGCCGTGCTGAACAACAAAGCGGACCTTGGTCTTATTTTTGATACAGACGTTGACCGCATGAGCGCTGTTCTTTCTGATGGAAGCGAAGTTAACCGCGATGCGATTATCGCAATGGCGGCTGCAATTCTTGCTCCAGAAAATCCTGGAAGTACAATCATTACTGACAGCGTTACTTCTGACCGCCTTACATACTTCCTTGAAGACTGTCTTGGCCTTAAGCATCTTTGCTATATGCGCGGTTATAAGAACGTAATCAACAAACAGAAAGAGTTGAATGAAAAAGGAATTAATTCTCCGCTTGCAATGGAAACAAGTGGCCATGGTGCATTGAAAGAAAATTATTATCTGGATGATGGTGCTTATCTTGCAGTTAAACTGATTGTAGCTCTTGCACAGGCACGCGCTCAGGAAAAGAAGCTTGACAGTTTGATTGAAAAACTTCCGCCGCTGGTTGAAGAAGGTGAATATCGTTTTAAGATTTTGTGTGAAGATTTTAAGGAATACGGGAAAAGTGTTCTCGAACAGTTCCGTTTGCGCGCTGAAAAAGCGGGATATGTATTGCCGCAGTCATTTGAAGGGGTGCGCATTTCGTTTAAAGATGGAGATGCGCAGGGTTGGATGCTTTTGCGCTTGAGTCTTCATGATCCGGTTATGCCGCTTAATATTGAAGGTGCGCGTAAGGGCGATGTTGAAAAGATTAAGGCAATCGCGCGCGAACTTTTGAATGGATTTGACAAACTTGATATGAGTGCGTTGAAATAATTTTGATTAACCCGGTGTGCAAAGTTTTTGTGCACCGGATTTTTTTTAAGGAAATCATTATGGAAAATATTTCTGAAGAGCGTGTTTTTAATCCGTTAAATTTTGCGCATCTTTTTACAAAGGTCCGGACAATTGGTTTTTCTGCAAAAATGATTAATGATAAAGATTTTGTTCAGTATAGAGAAGAACTGATTAAAGAAGTAAATCTTTACAGCAAGGAGCTTGCGCTTGATTTTGCAAAAATACTTTCTAACCAGAATATCAGTTATTATACAAAAGAAATATACGATTTAATTTATACTTGTTTCTCGCATTTTGTTGAAATCTATAATAACCTTCATCAGTATAAAGAGGCGACGATAAAAACAAATATAAGAATCGCGCGCACATATCTTGAAGATATTAAGAAAAAGTTGAATAAAAATTCTTTTGCGACTTCGCTTGAAAATATTTTTAACTTTCTTGAGCTTTTCCTGAATGAATACAAAGGACAGCTTGCTGTCACTTCTGTGTAACAAGGGAAGGCTGTTACACAAGTTTTACGCAGGCGTACGGCGCGTCGCTGTAAGATAAAAAGTCGTCGATGCGCTTTTTCCACTCGGGAGAGATGGCGGTGAGGCGGCGCGCTTTGGCGATGTTGTCGGGTGGGCGCGCGTCGGTCGTGCAATCCTGCGCGGATTGAGAAGTGGCGGCGCCAGGCTCAGGTGAAGAAGCGGCGTTTAAGGTCTCTGCGCCAGGCTCGGCGACGAGCGGATTTATGTAGCGTTTTTTTACCTGGATGTTTACGCAGTAGTGACCGTCGAGCGGAGTGTCAGAGCGCGTGATGGAAGTAAAGGTTCTGTAGGTTTTGTAGTATGTGCAAAACTTTTTAAAGTCGGCGTCTGGTGCGGATTGCGCACCGCTATCTGTAGCCTCACCGATTACTGCGTTGTGCGCCAAAGTAGCGCCGCCTTCAGAAGATGCGCCGATCGATGCGGGTTGTGTGTCGCTTACAATCGAATCAAGTCTTTCTATAATCTTGCGTTCGCTCTTTGTAAAAAAATCTTCTTCTTTGAGTAAATTCAACTTAACTGCAAGGTTTAAAATTTCTGCAGGGAACTGCATTGCCATTTTGTCTTCGCATTTTTGTAAAAAGAGCGCAATGTCAGTTGTGCGTCTGCAATAAAGCTCTGCAATTGATTGTGTTTTAAACCCAAGTTCAATTATGTCATCTTCGTTTTTGCAGATTGTAAGGTCATTGTAAATCTGTTTGATTTCGTCGAGAGTAAAGGACTCGGTAAGTGACCAGGTTCCGGCGAGCGCCGCTCCAGAAGGGAACATGTATTCAAGGCGGTCGGCAGAAAGCTGCGGAACTTCGTTGTCGGCAATCGGATATTTGTGATAGTCGTTGATTTGTTCAAGGGTAAGACCGTCGCGCGAGAGACAGTCTAAAAGTTCGCGCGAAGAAGCGAGCATTGAACCGTTGTCTTCTTCGGTTGCAGTCTGTGTAAGTGAATCTCCTTTTCTAAAATCGGCAACGTGACTGAAGGCCGGAGTTGAAACATCGTGTAAAAGGCCTGCGATTGTTTGAGCTTTGTCATGAGTAAAATTCCATACTATCAAAGCAACGCCAACGCTGTGATCAAAACGTGAATAATAAAAATTGTTTTTAAAAAACGGAGTCCAGTCGGTTCCGCACAAAAGTCCAACGCCTTTTAGACGTTCAAGAATTGGAAGCGTAAGATATTTATTTAAAAAGTCCGGCATAACGGGACAAAGAATTTTATGAAACTGCTCTGTAAAGTCAGAAGGATTTTCGGCGCGGGTTAAATTCACGTTACTATTAAAATTCATATAAACAAGTATAGCGTAAATCGGGAGTAAAGAAAATCTTAAAACCCGTATACAAAAGGCAAAAAAAACATTAATCTTGGCGTTATGCTTTCAGATTATAAAAGAAAATTATTAAAGATCTCAATTCCAATTATGTTAAGCCAGTTGATAAGCCAGCTTCAGATGCTTATCGATAGAATTTTTCTTGGCCGAATCGACATTCTTTATATGTCCGCTGTTGGAAACGCAACGGCTCCTATCTGGACAAGTATGTCTTTTGTTTTTTCTCTTTCGGTTGGAGCGTCAATTTTAATCAGTCAGGCAGTTGGTGCAAATGACCTTGAAAAAGCAAAGGAATATTCAGGGGCGCTTGTTAAATATAATAACATAGTTCCGCTTTTGCTTTTTTTGTTTTGGGAATTTTTTTCGCCACTTGTTTATACTCTTATGGGAGTTCCTAAAAATGTTTTCGGCATGTGCGTTAATTACACAAGACTTTATGCGCCGACCTTTCTGCTTATCGGACTTGGTTCTGCTTACAGCGTAATTTTTCAGACTTCAAATATAACAAAGCCGCTTGTGTTTTATGGCCTTATCCGTTCGCTGACAAATGTTGTGCTTGATTATCTTTTGATTTTTGGAAAATTTGGTTTTCCAGAAATGGGAATTAATGGTGCCGCACTTGGAACGACAATTGCAGAATATGTCGGCTTTATGTATATGCTTTATGTTTCCATTGCAAAGCGAAAGAGTTTTTTGACAAGTCCGTCACTTAGAAAAATGGTTCATTCAAAGATTGGGCCGTTTGTAAGATCTGTGTTCTTAGGATTGCCGACTGCAAGTGAAGATTTTTTGTGGAATTTTGGAAACCTGATGATAATTTCGATTTTGAATACAATCAGCGATAAGGCCGCAGGAATTTATTCTATGGTCTTTGCGGTTGAAATTATTTTTATCGTTATCATCTGTGCAATTGGAAGTGCAACGCTGACGGTTTCTGGCGAAGCAACCGGTGCAAAGGATTTAAATCTTTATCGCCGCGTTGTCGGAACAAGTATCAAATGGTCAATGATTTGTTCACTTGTTGTGCTTGCGCTTTTTGCAATTATTCCGCGTCAGATTTTGTCGCTGTTTACAACAGATGCTGCTGTTATCGAAGAGTCGGTTTTGTTTTTGATTCTGGTCGGAGTAAACCTTTTTGGTAAGTCCGGGAATATTATTATTGGAAACGGAATCCGCGGTTATGGTGACACGGTCTGGATGCTGATTACGCAGGTGCTTGGAACGATTCAGATTGTTGGTCTTTCGGCATTGTTTGTATTTGTATTTAAGATGGGAATTCTTGGCGTATTTGTTGCAACGATTACAGATGAACTTTTACGAGCGTCAGTAAATACGATAAGATTCTTTAAGATTAAATTTTAAGTGGTGAATGAATGCAGGCCGCGCGCTTTGCGTTCAATTTAATCTGACATCAGGCGCCGTAAAATTGCGGCGCCTTTTTTTATCAGAACAAAACTGCCTTTGCGATTCCAAAGTAAACTAAAAGCGAAATTGCATCGACGATAGTCGTAATAAAAGGGCTCGCCATAACGGCAGGATCAAAACCGAGTTTTTTTGCACAAAGCGGCAATGTACAGCCGATGACTTTTGCAACAAGAACAGTCGCCGCCATTGTAAAGCAGACAACTGCCGCAACGATTAACGTAACATCGGTATTTCCTAAAAGCAGGCGGTCAACCAGCATCAGTTTTGCAAAGCAGACAGCGGCAAGGGTAATTCCGCAAAGGGCTGCGGTACGGATTTCTTTCCAGATAACGGCGCCTAAATCGCTGAAGTCAACTTCGCCAAGCGAGATTGAACGGATAATCGTAACAGATGACTGTGAGCCGGAATTTCCTCCGGTGTCCATCAGCATCGGGATAAAGGCTGTAAGAACGACCTGAACGGCAAGCGCGCTTTCAAAGCTTGTGATAATCATTCCGGTAAAGGTCGCACTGACCATCAAAAGCATAAGCCAGCCGATGCGGTGCTTAAAAAGGTTGAACGGACTTGCGCGAAGATATGTCTTGTCGCTCGGGGTCATACCGGCCATGATTTCGATATCTTCGGTTGTTTCGTCTTCCAAAACTTCGATAGCGTCGTCAAAGGCGATAATTCCGACCATGCGGTTTTCTTTATCAACAACAGGCAGCGCCATAAAGTTGTATTTAGAAAACATCTGTGCAACTTCTTCCTGGTCGGCATGTGTATTTACAGAAATGACATTAGTCTTCATCAGGTCATCGATGAGCATGTCGTCGTCTTTTGCAAGAAGAAGGTCTTTTACAGAAAGACGGCCGAGAAGTTTTTTGTTCTGCGTTACGTAACAGGTGTAAAAAGATTTTTTATCTGAACCGCGGCGGCGAATCTGATTGATTGCCTGTCCGACTGTTGTTCCAAGACGCAGCGAAACGTACTCGGTTGTCATGATTGAGCCGGCAGAGTTTTCCGGGTACTGAAGAATCTGATTTATGGCCTTGCGTGTATCGGCATCGACGTGAGTTAAAATTCGTTCAACGACGTTGGCCGGCATTTCTTCTACAATGTCGACTGCTTCGTTGACATAAAGCTCATCAAGAATTGCTGTAAGTTCTTTGTCAGAAAAGCCTTTGATTAAAAGTTCCTGAAAATCACTTTCCATTTCAATAAAGGCATCTGCTGCAATCTTTTTAGGAAGAAGACGGAATATAATTGTTCCAGCTTTGTAGTCAAGCTCCTGAAGAATTGAAGCCACGTCTTCTGGCGCAAGGGTTGAGAGAATATCTTTGATGGAAGAATATTTTTTTTCTTCGAGAAGTTTGTCTAAAGTCTTTTCGAAAGTTGCATTTAATTCTGCCATAGTCCGCTCCGATTTTTGAATACTGGTTTAAGAGATTTAATTGAACGCTTCTTTTAATGGCTCTGAATTTTAACAGCAGGCATGGAGAGAAGCGCTATTAGATTTTGACCCGGGATATGAGTCGCTGGTACTACCGTCAGGCATATCGCTTCCTCCTTATTAAAATGAATTGTTTGGTGCGCAAAATATTACGCACGTGATTTTTACTTTATAAAAAATATTCTATTGAAGAAATTTTGTCAACCGAAGGGGGCGGAAACCAGGACGTCGAAGGGAGCTGGGGCTGGGACGTCGCGCGGCTGTGTGTTAGGAGTGGCGCGAATAGAAAAAATATATATAGTGAATGAAATAAAATAGAAGTTTTGGGCTATAGTATGGTATAATGCTCTATTAAGAATTATCATTGATTTATTAAAGAGAAGATGAGCGGAATCAGGAGTTTATAATGAGTGATATTTTTGAAAAACATCAAATGACTGAAGAAGATATAAAGCTTCAATATATCACACCTGCTTTGACAGCAAAGTGGGATGTCAAAAAAATCACAATGGAAACTTCTCCTGTAAATAATTTTACTGATGGTAAAGTACAGATAAAAGGTAATATTCCAAGTCGCGATAAAGGAAAACGCTGCGATTACGTTCTCTGGTATAACAAGGGAACTCCTTTAGCAATCGTAGAAGCAAAAGACAATAATCATTCATCTTCATTCGGAATGCAGCAGGCTATTTCTTATGGTGTTATGATGAATGTTCCGTTTGTTTATACATCAAATGGAGACAGTTTCTTTGAGCACGATTTTACTACAGGACTTGAAAGAGAGTTCCCGCTTAAGGAGTTTCCTACAGCGGCTGAACTTATGGAACGATGGAAAAAAGATGCTGTAGATAAGAATTTTGAGGCTGTAGATAAAAAACAGTATTACATCGATGGAAAATCAGAAGTATATGATGTACCTCTTTATTTTGATCAAAATTTAATGGATACCCCGTTCTATTCTGGAGCTGACTGTTATCCGCCTCGTTACTACCAGCGTAATGCTGTAAACAGAACTCTTGAAGCTATTGCAAAACATCAGGCAAGAATCCTTATTGCGATGGCAACAGGAACTGGAAAAACTTATACAGCCTTCCAGATTGTGTGGCGTTTGATTGAGTCTGGAACTAAAAAGAAAGTTCTTTATCTTGCAGACAGAAATAATCTTGTAGACCAGTCTATTCAGCAGGACTTTAAACCGCTTGAAAAAGTAATTCATAAAATTAATTTTCAGAAAGAAGATAAATCAAAAATCTCTGCTTATCAGGTTTACTTTGCTTTGTACCAGCAGCTTGATTCTGCAAAACATAATGATGAATATGAAGAAACAGACGAAGAAATTGAGAATGAAGTTTCAAAGTACAAGGAATTCTTTACTCCTGATTTCTTTGACTTGATTATTGTAGATGAATGTCATCGAGGTTCTGCAAAGGCTGATTCACGATGGCGAAAGATTCTTGATTACTTTAGCGGTGCAACTCAGATTGGTATGACTGCAACTCCAAAAGAAACAAAGTATGTTTCGAATATCGATTATTTTGGAGAGCCTGTTTATTCATACAGTCTTAAACAGGGAATTGAAGACGGATTCCTTGCTCCGTTTAAAGTAATTAATGTTCATACAAATATCGATGACGGCTGGCGACCTAAGAAAGGTCAGAAAGATATTCATGGAAATGAAATTGAAGATCGCGAATATAATCTTTCTGATTATGATTACAACATTACAATTCAAGACCGTATTGATGAGGTTGCAGCTGAAATCACTAAGTACTTGAAAGAGACAGACCGTATGTCTAAGACAATTGTATTCTGTCCTACAGAAGATGCTGCAGACAGAATGCGTGTTGCATTGAATAATCTTAATACTGATATGGTACTTAAAGATAATCAGGGAAATGTAAAAGAGCAGTATGTTGTCCGCATTACTGGAAGTGATAAATACGGAAAAGATAAACTTGATTACTTTATTTCTGTTTCACAGCCTTACCCTGTAATTGCAACAACTTCAAAACTGCTTTCTACCGGTAGTGACTGTAAAATGGTAAAACTTATTGTCATTGATGAACTTATTAATTCAATGACTGAGTTTAAGCAGATTATTGGTCGTGGTACACGACTTCGATATGATGATGGAAAAACTCATTTTACAATTATGGACTTCCGCAGAGTAAGCCGTTTGTTTGCGGACCCAGACTGGGATGGTGAGATTGAACAGGATGAAGATTTTGATCCAAATCCAGAGTCTAAAATACCACCTGAGCCAAAAGATCCACCTGATGATCCAGACGACGATGGAGATGGACCTGTTATTGTAGATCCTCCTGTAACTAATCCAAAACCAATTATTGGAAAAGGTGGCGTTAGAGTAAATGTCCTTCAACGTTTAGTTTCGATTTATGATACAGACGGAAAACTTTTGAAGCAGGAATCTATTGAAGATTATACAAAAGAAAGTATTCTTGGAACATACCAAACTTTAGATAACTTTATTCAGACCTGGAACGGTGAACAGAAAAAAGAAATCATCCGCAATATGCTTAAAGAAAAAGGTATTGACCTTGAACTGATTAAGAAAGACCAGAACATGACTGATGTAGATGACTTTGATTTTATCTGTCATATAGCATTTAATCAAAAGCCTCTTACAAGACGAGAACGCGCAGAGAATGTAAAGAAACGTGACATCTTTGGAAAATATGGTGAAGCAGCTCGCGAAGTTATAAATGCACTTTTGGATAAATATGCTGAACTTGGCATTTATGATATTGAATCAACAGAGATTCTAAAACAAAATCCATTCACTAAATATGGAAAGCCTGCTCGTATTGCTGCTTTGTTTGGTGGAAACGATAAATATAGACAAGCATTAAAGGAATTAGAAGCTGAACTTTATGCAGCGTAAAAAAAATGATTAAACGAATATATATAAAATGTAAAACATGTGAATGCCCAATCACATTAAGAATAGCAGTTCTAAGTAATGATAAACCAAAATATACTTTTACATGTCCGAATTGTAAAATGGATATTACAGTAGGATTAGAGATAAAAAAATTACCAGAACTTTCAGAACTCACAAGCTTACCAAAAGATGAGGCTTTAAATATTTTATATAACTCTACACAATTTAATTGTATTGATAATTGTGAAATAAACACTGAAGAAAAATCATTAAAATTAGATGATGAAAAAAATATAATAAATTTAATGGGAGAAATTCCTTATAAAAAAGAAGAGGCAAATTTTTCTACACTTTTTCCTATTTTTTCAGCATTAAAAAACTTTGGAACCCATACTATAGTATCAAAACAGGATACTATAGTGCATGAAAATTGGACGAATCTAAAAACAGCTTGGAAATTAAGCTTAAAAAGAAACGAAACATTATCAAAAACTTATCGTAGAAAATATATATTTTTCTCCAGTAAAGATGAAGATTTTGATTTAGATTCTGAAATTTA
>JAILNY010000057.1 GCA_024691105.1 Treponema sp.
GTTGCTTCAGATGCGCGAGTCGGCGTTACAGATGCGCGCGTTGCTTCAGATGCGCGTGTTTTTTTTGTTGATTCCGTTTTAGGATCCGATGCTGCTGCTTTATATGCTTTAAGCCTTAAATCATTTAAATCCATAATTCTCCCACATCACATCTTTTTGGTATTTTCAAACATCAAAGAGTGTGCCCTTCCTATAGATTCTCTGATATCTTCATCAGGAGTTTCTCGTGAACTAAGACCATAATTAAATTCAATCTTTTCATTTAAAAGATTATCACGCGAGATTGCATCTTCAATTCGTTCCATAACATTTTTTGCAATTCTCAAATCAGCGTAAAATAAAAGAACTATAGTACCGTTTTCGTACGCTGCAAGGTCGTTACCGCGGATTTTTAAGCGGATACATTCAGAAACGCGGATAAGCGCAATATTATAATTAAACTGTTTTGTCGCTTCCTGCTTTAACTTAATCGTACAAACTGCAACAGAATACGGAAAGCGCCTGTACATATTTATCTCGCGCACTTTCTTTTCAAGAATATGCTGAGCAAGAAGACCCGTAAGATTATCAGTCATTGAGGCCTGCTGAATATCTGTAAAATGTTTTATGATTTCAGAAATGTCGCGCAGAATAAAAAAGGAGCAAACAGGCTCACCCTTAAAATAAGACACTCGGGAAAAATTTAACTGACAGATTCTGCGTTCATCACCTTTTCCTTTTATATAAATCTGATCGATAGTAAAATTGTCAGACGGAATTGTTCCAATAGGAACAAAGTCAGAAATAAATTTTCCAAGAGAAAGTGAATAAACATCTTTTTTTGTAAAACCAAAAAATGATTTTGCAGCATTATTAAAATCTGTTAAAAGTTCATCCGCATTAAAAATTACACAAATTCCTTCAGTATAATCAAATAACTTGGAACGAAAAATTCTTTTAACAAAAAGCGGTCTGTCTTCGTAAACAAAAAAGTAATAACCAAACGGAAGCAGAAAACAAAAGTAAGTCATTTCAAATGACAAAACCGCAGAATCTTTTATAAAGAAAACAAAGCAAGAAAACTGAATTATAAAAATTATTATTATAAGTATTTCGTGGACACAGTTAATTAATGTTCTAAGAGCAATTCGTGTTGCAATAAGAACACCATAAATAAAAATCAGACAAAGCCAGAAAAAAGCATAAACATTCCAGAGATGTCCAAATTCAAAAACGGTAATATATTCACGTCCCCTTGCCTTTAAGAATAAAGATTCAATCGGACAAACAACATATACAAAAAATTCTTCTGTATAAAGATTTATAAAAGAAATTGAACATGCACAAAAAACAATGATGGTAATTATAAAACTGATAACTCTCGCGTTTTGAGTTCTCTTATAAAATTTATCAACTGTAATTCTTGCAAAAATTCCTACAGTTATAATAAAAAGTGATAAAAACGAACTAAAGCAAATTTTGGAAAGCAGAAATCCGCCTTCGCCAAAATGCAAAAAAAACATATTAAGTGCCTGAGCAGAAACAATTGCAATTGTCATAATTTGAATTGCAATAAAGTTTCTGTCACCTTTAGCCTTATGTGTCATTGCATAGGCGAAAAACAGAATCTGCGTTAATAGTGTTGCCAGAAAGCAAATACTAAACCAAATTACCATGCGTTATTCAATCCATCCGGTTTTAGCTGGAAATGACTGAACTCCATTGTAAATGAAGCTCTACCCTGTGTCGCAGAACGAAGGTTAGTAGAAAACCCAAACATCTTGGCCATCGGAGCCTGTGCATGCACAAGTTCACTTGAAGCCTTAGAGTCCTGTCCCATAACCATTCCACCTCTCTGAGTCACCTGACTCATAGCTTCTCCGACAAATTCTTTTGGACAAGAAATTTCTACATTCATCACAGGTTCAAAAACCTGAGGATTTGCATCGTGACATGCTTTATCAAAAGCACTTGCAGTACAAGAAGCAAATGCAAACGGAGTTGAAGTTGTTTCGTTATAATCGATGTCAGTAACCTGGACCATTGTATCTGTACAAGGATATCCGTATTGGATTCCGGAATCGAGAGAGCTTCTTACGCTCTGTTCAATTGCTTCGATAATTTCATCAGGAACATCTTTACGCGACGCTGTAAAACGATAATCGTTTCCTTCGCCCTGATTACGAGGAGAAACCTTAAGCGTAACACCTGCAGTATTTTCTTTACCGGCAAGCACTTTAGAAAACTCTTCTTTTGCAGTAGCTTCAGCAGTAACAGCCTCGCGGTAAGTAACCTGAGGAGCACCAACGCGACACTGTACACCAAAGTCGTCTTTCATACGAGTGACAAGAACATCAAGATGAAGTTCTCCCATACCACTGATGATAAGCTGACCTGTTTCCTGGTCTTCGTGATGAGTAAAGGTTGGATCTTCTTTAGAAAGGATCTCAAGAGTTTCATTCATCTTATCGCGCTCGCTTAAAGACTCAGGCTCGATTGCAACAGAGATTACAGGTTCTGGGAACTTAACGCTTTCAAGCAAAACAGGAAGACCTTCTGAGCCCAAAGTGTCACCAGTCTGTGCAAGTTTAAGTCCGATAAATACTGCAATGTCACCGGCTGATACGCTGTCCATCGGCTCAGACTTATTTGAGTGCATTCTCAAAATTCTATTTACACGCTCGCGCTTTTTCTTTCCAACATTTAAAACCTGAGTTCCGGCAGAGATTTTTCCGGAATACATTCTGACATAACAAAGAGAGCCCATCTCGCGGTCATACTGAATTTTAAATACAAGACCAACCGGCATTCCGTTTTCTTTACAAGGAATATCAACAGCTTCTTCTTCATCTTTTTTGATACGGATTCCTTTTGTTGCAGGAACATCTGTCGGACTTGGAAGATAATCAACAACTGCATCAATCAAAGGCTGAACACCCTGATTGTGGCGCGCACTTCCCATTACAAAAGGAACAAAAGTGCGGTTAATGGTACCTGTTCTGATTGCCTTTTTAAGCTGATCAACAGAAATGTCGCCGCCTTCAAGATAAATTTCTGCAAGTTCATCATCACTTGAAGCAACCATATCAACAAGTTTTTCGCGCCACTGTTTTGCCATATCAAGACGCGATGCATCAACTTCTGATTCTGTAAATTTTTCGCCTTCGGATTCAGCATCCCAGCGGATTTCTTTCATCTTTAACAAATCGATGACGCCTTCAAAGTCAGGACCTTCACCGATTGGAATCTGGAGAGCAAGACAGTCAATTCCAAACTTGTTGTGAACATCTTCCATCGAGCCAAAAAAGTCAGCACCGATTCTGTCCATCTTGTTCATGAATGCAATTCGAGGAACGTTAAACTCGTCTGCCTGTTTCCAAACTGTTTCTGTCTGTGGCTGAACACCGTCTACTGCACAGATTACGGCAACTGCACCGTCAAGTACGCGAAGTGAACGTTCAACTTCTGCAGTAAAGTCTACGTGTCCCGGAGTATCGATGATATTAATCTGATAATCTTTCCAGTAAG
>JAILNY010000169.1 GCA_024691105.1 Treponema sp.
TTTCTGAAGTTACTGCAATCATGTGCTTAGAAGCAGAAAGACCTGCTTTGCTGAGGAAGTCTTTTACAAAGCTTTCGTTTGTAAGAGTTTCAAGAGTTGTTCCTGATTTTGAAACAAGAATAAAAATTGTCTTAGAAAGATTAAGAGAAGCACAAACTGCAGCTGCATCGTCAGGGTCAACATTAGAAATAAAGTGTGCTTCCATTTTGAAAGTGTTGTTTGCCTTTGCCCAGTTTTCAAGAGCAAGGTACATAGCGCGCGGACCAAGGTCAGATCCACCGATACCAATCTGACAAACTGTTGTATATTTTTCGCCTTTTTCGTTTACGATTTTTCCAGAGTGAACGTCATTTGCAAAGTCTGCAATTTTTTTCTGCTGTTCAACATAAAAATCGCGCTTATTCTTTCCGTCAGCTGTAACATCTTTTCCAAGCTGTCCACGTGTAAGCTGGTGAAGAACCATTCTCTTTTCGCCGGTATTAACAACTTCGCCGTTGTAGAGTGCTTCAAATTTTTCTGCAAGCTGAGCTTCTTTTGCAAGGTCAGAAAGAACGCCTAAAATCTGTTCATTAACCTGTTTTGCAGCATAGTTATATTTGAGTCCTGCAGCCATTGGAACTGAATATTCTTTAACGCGTTTTGCTGCATCTGCGTTTCCAAGAACTTCTGCAAGTTTTACCTGTCCCTTTAATGACAGCATTTTTTTGTAAGATGGAAGTGTGTCAAGATTTGACCAAGTAATCATTTTATGACCCCTAAGATTAAAAATTAATGCCAGTTTCCGGCATTTGGGTGGAATAAAACAAGTTTGCTTTTTCTATTCCACTTAAGCCTAAATATAGCAGATTGTAGGAATTTATGATAGTACAAAAAAAAATGTGCTCGTGCACATATTGAATAAAATATTAATGCGAGTCGGTCTGAAACGCGCAGAAACAGCAGGCGCATGCTTTGGAAGGACGCGACCTGAAACGCGCCGTCTCGAGGTTTTAAGAGCGCGATCAAAACGCGCGGCCCACAGTCGCTATTCAATTTCGGGAATTAATTCTTTTAATTTTTTAAGGAATTCTTTTCCTGTAACGCCTTCTCTTGTGCAGGCAAAAATACAGTTGTCACCGGCTACGGTTCCGAGGATTTCGTCAAAGTTCATGTTGTCGATTGCGTTGCAGACAGGACCTGCGTGTCCAGGGAATGTTTTTATAACGACAATGTTTCCTGATGCTTCGATACTGATGTAGCCGCGCAAAAAGTCTTGGATAAAGATGTGAATTGATTCCTGGTTTTCTTCTTCGGTAGGAAGGGTATAAATGTAGCCGTCATGGCCGTCGGCGATTTTTCCGACTTTGAGGAGTTTTAAGTCGCGCGAAAGGGTAGCCTGGGTAAGCTCGTAGCCTTCTTTTGTTAAGAGAGAAAGAAGTTTGTCCTGGCTTTCAATCTTGTTATTTTTGATGAGTTTTCTGATGGTCTTTAATCGTGAATCGCGTTCTTTCAAGTGGTCCTCAGTTTATTGCGCATGTGGTTCTAGCGGAAAATCGCGGCGTTGCGCAGAATGCATATTTATACATATTATTGCATAATTTTGCATCCAAATCAACATACAGCGGGCCGAAGTCAAATCGCGGGCCGTCGCGTCACGACTCCATCGTAACGTATGTCTTTCCTGAGCCGCCGTCCTCTGGCCGCGCAAAGTGAAAATCTGCAATGCCCGGATAATTTGCAAGGTAATCCTGAACAGCCTGCTGCAAAGCACCGGTTCCTTTGCCGTGGATAACAGAGAATTCTTTAAAGCCTTGCATTGCGCATAAATCAAGTTGCCGTTCCAAAAGCTTGAGCGCTTCTTCTACGCGCATTCCTAAAAGACGGAGTTCAAATACCGGATGGTCGGTTGGAACGCCGCCAAGAGATGGAGCAAAATCTGCAAACTTGGATTTTACGCTTTCCGGTTCTGCAAGGTCTACGACAACGCTTGGTTTAAGCGCGGCATCTGACTTAGGTGCTATAGTTAAATCTTTTTCTTTAACCGACATTTTTAAGTTGCCAAACTGAACAGACCACATGCCGCGCCGCTCTTCTTTTATAAGAGTTCCGCGGGTGCGCGAAGAGCCGGCAAAGACTTCCATGCCCGGTTCAAATTTAACCTGCGTCTTATCGAATGCAGATTTTGCGACAGCGTTATCAGATGAAGGTGCGCCGGATTGTCCGCCGTTTTGAGAAGCGAGTTTTTTTGCCTGAGCGCGCTTGTCGTATTTATCAAGATTGCGTTCTTCGGCTTCAAGAATCTGTGAATGGTTTTCGATAGATTCTGTAAGGTCAGAAATAAACGCTTTTACAGCAAGAGTTTTTTCGCGGGTAATTTCGCCTTCTTTTAATTCACGTACAAGATTTTCAAGACGCTTACGGCTTTCTTTTAAGAACGAAAGTTCTTTTTTGTTTTCTGCAATTTTTAAATCATGCTCACGTCTTTTTATGTTCTGTTCGCGGCTGTTTGTCTTTTGTTCTTTAAGATAAATTTTTTCTTCTTTGGCTTTAAAGCTTTGAATTAATTCATCGGCCTCTTTGTGTTTTTCATTCAAACCTTTTATTAAAGCCGAAATATCTGCCTGCTCAGTTTGAATATAACTTTTAGCTTTTTGTATCGCTTCATCCGAAAGCCCGTTCCGCTTTGCAATATCAAGCGCGTGACTTTCGCCCGGAACTCCCATTATCAGTCGGTAAGTCGGCGAAAGTGTGTCCGGGTTGAACTCGACGCTCGCGTTGACACACGACGCATTTGTGTAACCATAATTTTTTAGAACGCCGTGATGAGTTGTGACAAGAACAAAGGAACCGCGTTCAATCAAAATGTCGAGCGCTGCCATTGCGATTGCAGAACCTTCGAGAGGATCGGTCCCACTTCCAAGCTCATCCAAAAGGACAAGCGATTTTTCTGTTGCGTGCTCAAGTGCGTCTGCAACATTTTTCATGTGCCCGCTGAATGTAGAAAGCGCCTGATCAAGAGACTGTTCATCGCCGATGTCGCAATAGATGTCGTTAAACATCGGGAGTCTTGTTCCTTCGAGTGCCGGAACAGGAAAGCCTGTCTGATTTAATAAAGAAAAAAGCGCAAAGGTTTTTAGAGTGACGGTTTTTCCTCCGGTGTTTGGACCTGTAATGATTAAAACATTTTTGCCGGTCATAAAACGAATGTCGATTGGAACAGCCTTTTCTTTTAAAAGCGGATGACGGGCACCAAGTAAAAGAGGCGGTTCTTTTGCGCTTTTGTCCTGCGGATTTTTTGCAAGAATTTCTTCACCGCACGAAAGAGCATAACAGCAATGATTTTCGTTTCCCCATTTAGCCGCGGCGCAAGTCGTATCAAGTAAAATCATCTTTGGAAGATTTTGTTCAAAGGCCTCACGATAGTCTGCAAGGCGCGCTGTTGTTTCTATAAGGACTTTTTTTATCTCTTCCTGTAAACGAAACTCTTCCTGAATCAGATCATTGTTTCGTTTTACGACATCATCTGGCTCTATGTAAACTGTTCGGCCTGTTTGCGAGACCTCGTGGACAATTCCTTTAATTGCGCCGCGCTGACTTGATTTTACAGCAAGCACCTGTCGGTTTGCGCGCAAAGCGGGAACCGTTGACTCAAGTGCTCCCGAAAGATTTGTGTCTATCGTATATTTATGAATGAGAGAATCAATTTCGGCTTTTATTGCAGCAATGTTGCGCCGTATTTCTCTAAGCTGTGGTAAATCCTTTAGTTCACCATCGTTGTTTATAACGCTGAATATAATCTTTGAAACATCACTTAAATCCGGCATCTGCGCTACAACGCCTGCAAGTTTTTTAAGCCCGAGGTCGAGTGAGTTTGACTTTATGCTGTCCGTAATTTTTTTCCACGAAAGACAAAAAAGGCCGAGCGCGTAAAGTTCATCTAAATCAAGACGGGCACCGCTTGTTTTTAAAATTCCAAAAAGCTGCTTAATCTGTGGCCATGAAGAAATGGTTATCGCACGTGTCGAGCCGAGGGCCTTTGACCATTCACGGCTAAGCTCTTTAAGTTCGTTGTAAGACTTGTAATCTGTAAAAGGCTCGCGTTCAAGTATGTCAGTTTTTCCTTCCTGACTGACGCAGTAGCCTGCGATGGTTTCTTTTATTCTGTAATAGTCCAGTTCTTCAAGCGTCTTTTTGTTCATAGAAAGAAATGATAGCACTTTTGTCAAAAATTATTAATACCCGCGGTAAATTCCCTGCTTATAAAAATTCCCTCTTATTGCAAAAAACAGATAAAAACGATATATTTTTATAAAATAGGTAGACAAAATTGTAACTAAGGTCAAAATGTGATGAGAGTCAAAATTACTAAAAGCCTTACAGTTTTTATTTATTCTCTTATAGCTTTATTTTTTGTCAGCTGTCGTACTCTGCATGTTGAAGATGACGCAATTCTTTATCAGGGTAATGATGTGATGCCAGATGGCCGTCAGTTGACCTATAATATTTACGAAAATCTGGATGAAAAGCCATTAACAGAAAATGAACGCTATATTTTTGTTCGCCTGTACTATCCTGAATATGATAATCCTGTCAGCATAGAGAATCTTCTTAAAGCATGTATCAAAGCTGCTGATGTTTATGATTTGAATATATGTCATTCTTCCATTGGCTTTGATTTAAATGACAATTTCTACGGACTTACAACAGGTGGAAAGCACAATTTAAAACTTGAGTCGTGTACAAATCCTCAGACGAACAGTTACATGAAAAAATGTAATAAGTATCGTTCAACTCAGATTACTTATGCGATAAAAGTTTCTGTCGCCGAATACGAAAAGGCAAAAACGATGGTCGAGGAATTTTATAATAATCCTCGAACCCGTTATGATATTTTTAAGAATCTTGTAGCAGGATTTTATGGGCTTGAACGTCATAATGTTAAAACAGATGAAGAAGCAGCTTTTGCAATAAAACCTCATAAACATTCTGAGGTTTCGTTTAAAGAAAATAAGTACGATTTTGTCTGTTCAACATTCATTGCTTATGTACTTGCAAACTCTGTTGACAGCATTCATGATTTCTTTGTTGAAAAGCAGATTAACGTAGATTATGTTTTCCCGTCGGATCTTGCTTTTATTCCTGGAATGAAAAAACTCTTTTCTTCTGTATGGATTGATTACGATGTTGCTGCGCGCTATTACTCAAAGCAGTATTTGAGCTTTGAACCTTATTACAAAGAATATATCGTATCCGAATAATTTTTTATAATAACTTTTCTCTAGTAACTTTCTTCTATCAGCAGGAACGCATTATTCAGCGAAGTAGAAATTTTTGCATTGTATGCTGCAGGATAATATTTTGCAGAGGGAATTTGCGCATTTAAAATTTTTTCTTTTTCAAGAATTAAATTTTGAATGCCAGTAAAAAAAGTATTGTCATATTTTTTTTCTTCAATATTTTGACCGTCAATTTTTTTTATCGTGTACCATACTCTTGGAATTGCAAGAATAAAAACCGGTTTTACCGTTCTGCAGCAGACTTCAAGTTGTTGAACATCCTGTGACGGCTCGTTTATCGTAAAGGAAATTATCTTTGAGCCTGTGTATGAATCGTTGAGTGCGATAAATGCGCTTATAGAAAAAACTGTGTAAATAAGAAAGTATGCAGAACCCATAATTACAGGGAGTGCAAAAAATCCGATTCCCATTACAAAAAGAATCAGTTCAAATATAAGCTGCCCGCCATTAAAAAAAGCAGATGCTGTAACCTTTGTGCGAGGAGGGCTAAAATAATTATAATTCCAGACTAAAATAAAAACAAAAGATGCAATTAAAACTGCCGCTCCTGTTATAAAAACAGAAAGCCTCCATGCTTTAATCTTTTGTTTTTTTATGAGTTTTAAAATTAAATAGAATACACCTGCAGCGACAATCCCTGCACAAAAACAAAAAACTGCCACCGCAAGCATTAAAGAAAAGTCCATTATGGATAAGCCCTAAAGTCCTGAACAATACTGATAGTTGATTCAATTTTGTAGTCAGGAACTTCTTTTTGAGAAAGGACAATTGCTTTTTCGACTATTGCACTAGAGTCTGCAACTCCCTGCAACACGATTCGGTTATCAATAACGACTGCATGTAAAAAGTTTATGTTCAGCTTGTATTTAAATACAAGTGTATTAACAAGGTTTTGTGCAAGAAGAAGATTTTTGATTTTTTCTTTTCCTGCTTTTTCTTTTTCTGGTGTTATTGAATTTTTTACTGCTTCTACAATGATGTTTGATGCAGCATCAACATCAAAGATTGCAGTATTGATAACCATGTGGTAATCAGTTGGTTCTTCGTTTTCATGATTGAAAAAACTCTTGTGGAATCCGACTCGGTTTGCATCACTTTCTTCGATGCGCTGATGAGCCTGTTTTTCGTTCCAGTTAAATTCCTTCATCAGACGTTCAACTCTGACATTGTCATTTGCAACCAGACGGAATGAAACAAGGTTTGGAAGTTCATTCAAAATAATATATGAGCCTCGTCCGATTAAAACTGTATCGCCAGCAGAGGCACTTTCTAAAACTGCTGTAGAAAGATAATCCATGTATTCATCGCGGTCTTTTGCAAGAGATGCAAAAAAGCCTGGCTTTCGTTCATCATATTTTAAAAGCTTTGATTCCGGGAATCCAAGTTCGACAATGCGATGTTCAATTTCTTTTCGTCCTACAAACTGGTAGTTCATTTTTTTTGCAACGGCTGTTGCAATTTCGTCTCCTAATGCCGCAACCTGTCTTGCGATTGTAATTATTGCCATGTTGTCCTCCTGCGACTAAGAATGTTTTGAAAATATTTTTTTCTTGTTCTATTAAAAAAAGTCTGTTAAACTTTATCTAGAAAGAGAAAATCCCTCTCTATTAATGATAAAACCCTTTCGGCAATCTGTCAAAAAGTTTTTTTTAAGGTGAATAAAATGCAGGATAAAGATTTAATCTGGAAAGAAGAATCTCGTAAAGAAATTTTAAAGACTCCCGTTATGACTGTTATGCAGACTGACAGTATTTCTCCAGAAGGCGAAAAAGGCCATTATATCGTAATGGAAGCGCGTGACTGGTGTGCCGTAATTCCAGAAATTGGAGATGACTTTCTTATGGTACGACAGTGGCGGCATGCGGCTCAAGCCTTGAGTATTGAATTTCCTGGCGGTGTAATTGATGACGGTGAAGAGCCGATTGATGCAGCCTGCCGTGAGCTTTTGGAAGAAACCGGTTTTACCGCCAAAGATATGATTTACCTTGGATCGATGAGTCCTAATCCTGCATTGTTTTCAAATCACATGCATTTTTTTCTGGCACGAAATCTTACAAATACCGGAACTCAGGATTTGGACAGCGATGAGTTTGTCAATGCTCTAAAAATTCCTAAGACAGAAGTTATCGAAAAAATGGGAAGTGCTGAGTATCCTCATGCTCTTATGGCAGCGGCCCTTAACTTTTACCGCCAGTATAAGGCAACGCACTGAGTTTTAAAGTTCTTTTATTAACTCTTCTGGCGTAAGTGAATAATTCTTTTTAAATTTCCCTGAAGCTAAAGCGTGCATCAAAGTTCCTGAGATTGCCGCGCTTTTAGCACTGTAGCCTTGTGCCAGAAGTCCTCCGATAGCTCCGGCAAGAACATCCCCTGAGCCGCCTTTAGAAAGGGCGGCGCTTCCGAGTGTACAGATGTAAATGTTGCCGCCTGCTGTTATAAAGGTGTTGGCTCCTTTTAAGACAAGAACAGCTCCCGGATATTTTTTTGAAAACTGTTTTACAAGTTCCAGTCTGTTGTTCTGAACGTCCTGTGCTGTAATAACTTTGTTTTTATTTGCGAGTCCCGCGCGATTTAAAAGCTCTGCAAATTCTTTTGGATGCGGAGTTAAAATTACTTTTGTTTTTTTACTTCTGTTATCAGTATTGCCCCTGTCTGTACAGTTTTGCTCTAAAAATTGAATTGTTTCATCATAATAAAAACAGTCTGCATCTAACACAAGCGGAATACAGCGTTTTTTTGCGACTGTCAAAAGGCTGTTTAGAATTTCTTTTTTATATTCGTTGTCTTCTGCGCGGCCAAAGCCAGGTCCTGTTATCAAGCATGTCGTATTTTGAGGAATGGCATTTGTTGTCATAATGCTTGCAGGTATTTTGAATTTTTCGTTAAAGGCGGGATCGGTAAAATAAAGGCTTGAAAGTCCTGAGCCGCAGTGAAGGGCAGCAGTAGCAGATAAAATTGCGGCTCCGGGTTTTGAACCGGAGATAACGCAGGTGTGTCCGTAGATTCCTTTGTGGGAATTAAGTTTGGTACGGTTTGGATATTTGATGTCGTTCTTTGATAAGAGAAAGATTCTGGTCTGCGGTTCGGAAGCGGACGGGGCGGACGCTGATGATGATGCTGCGGAAGTTTCTGAGGCCGCGGCCGATGCAGAAGCAGCGGGAGAAGAAGCCGCGGAGTCCGCAATTTTATCGAATAACGGCTTAGACACGCCGATTGGTTCACAGTGGAGTTTGCCGGTTATGTCTTTTGCGATGTCGGAAAATAAAGCGGTTTTATGGGCGCCCATCGAAATTGTTTTATCTGCATAGATGACGCGGGACTTTCGTTCTTCGTCAGAGAGTTGGGCGAGGGGAGTTCCGGTCGTGTCTAAGCCGGACGGAATGTCGCAGGCAATTTTTGGCGTTCTAGTGGCGTTGACGGCTGTAAAAAGGGGGGCGAGTGTGTCGTCGATGAGGCCGTGAAAGCCTGTGCCAAAAATGCAGTCGACGATTACGTCTGAGCTGTCGAGGATGGTTTTAAGAGTGGCATCGGCGGGGTTTGGGCTGGCGGCTTGTGTTTTACTCGTGGCGTCGCTGTCTGAGCTGTTCTCGTTTGCGTCAGCGAGGTCTGTGCAGTAATCAAAAATCTTGACTGCGCTTTCTGTAAGTGGTCTTAAGTTTTCAAAAGCACTTTTGCAGAAAATTGATTTTGGTTCTGCGGTTTTTATAATTACTATGTCGTATTTTTCTGCAATGTGCCGTGCGAGTGTGTATCCGTCTGCGCCATTATTTCCTGAACCGCACAAAATTGTAATGGTATTCTTTTTTTTGTCAGTGCTGTGTTTATGATTTTTGGAACAGATTTTATTTACATGCTTTTCAAGTGCTGTCGCGGCATTTTCTATCATCAGTGTTTCTGCAAAATTTTCATCAGGTGATAAAAAACAACTTATCCGCTTTTCAATTTCTTTTACATTTTCAAAAATCTGTTCCATATGTGTTCTACCAGGGGGTCTGCTTTTTTCGGCTGTTTTTAAATATTTTTTTATGCGATAAAAATTAATCCCAAAATTCCAGCCGGGATTAAATATGCGGCAAACCATTCAAGCTTACCTTTTTTAATTATCTTCATCAAAACTGCAAGAGCAAAATATCCTGTAATAAACGCCGCAAGACAACCCGCAAGCAAAGTAAGCGGGCTGATTGAACTTGTCATTGTGTCCAGATCTTTAAGTTCAAGAATAAAGGCTCCGAGTATTGCGGGAATCGAAACGATGAACGAATATTCTCCGGCGAGGTTTCTTTTTACTCCTGTAAAAAGCGATCCTGCGATTGTAGAGCCTGAGCGTGAAACTCCAGGTAAGGTTCCAAGTCCCTGCATAATTCCTACAGCGATTGACTGTTTGATTGTGATTCCTGTGTAATCAATTGTATTTTGTTTCTTTGATAAAATTCCTGAGATAATTAAGAATGCAGAAGTTACAAAAAATCCTATGAATACAAATTTTACCGGAAGTTCAGGAATTAATTTTGATGTTACAATTCCGATTACGCCTGTGATGAATGTTGTAATTAAAATTGCGATGATTGTTCTTTGTCCGGCTTTATCTGTTATACAAAGGCTTTCTGTCTGTGCGCCGGTGGACTGATTTCCGGCTGTCTGATTTTCTGGTTCTG
The DNA here is from genome assembly GCA_024691105.1 of Treponema sp. Lineage (GTDB taxonomy): Bacteria > Spirochaetota > Spirochaetia > Treponematales > Treponemataceae > Treponema_D. Next base: position 9,932 of record JAILNY010000169.1, read on the forward strand.
GTTTTCTTAAAATCCATCTGAATAGAACTGCAAAAAATTTTCCGATTTCTTTTCTAAAGAAAATAAATACTGCAAGCAGCGTTGCAAGATGTAAAATTACATCAAACAAAACAGGAACTTCTTCAAGTTTAAAAAGCTTTTCACAAATCTTTAAATGTCCCGATGAAGAAACTGGTAAAAACTCTGTAAGTCCCTGAAGTGCGCCAAGTAAAATTGATTGTAATAATGTCATTTTTTTACCTCATTTCCGGCGGTGCTTTGATTTTGCACCGCACGGTTATTTTATAGTTATTATTTTAATTTTTATTTAAAACCCAAAGTTCATTCCTTTAAGAGTTTTTCCAAGTGCATCGCCTGCTGTCTGTTTTGCACCAGAAGTAAGCTGAGCCTGCAATTCTTTCTTTTTAGCATCAAGTAAAGAATTTACTTTATCAAGCTTAATGCTTTCTTTGTTTAAGCCGTTTTCGATATCAATAAATTCTTTTATCTTAGAAGTTGCTCCGCCTGTCTGCTGTTCAAGAAGAGTCATGATTTTTTCTTTTGCCATTTTCTTTACGTTGTTAAGTTCATCATTAACAAGGTTTTTAAGAATCTGCGCAAACTGTTTGTCAGCATCTGAAGTAATTTTCATATCAAAGTTTTCTTCGTCAGCAAAAGTGAATTCAACTCCAACGCTCAGTTCTTTAAGATAAGAAAGTGCTTTTGAATAAAGATTATAAGCAAACTCCGGTTCAAATTTTTCTGTCTCAAAAGAAAGGTTTTTCATTGCAAGGTTTGCACCGACAGTAAGAGTTCCTGTTGTTTGAACTGTTGCTTTCCCAGAGATTGTAGACGATGAACTTAACTTAAATTGATTTGCGTCAAAAGAAATCGGATAATTGTTTCCGCTGTAGGTTGCCGCAACAAGTGGATTTGTTGTAGCGGTACGTGCGTCAACAGTTATGTTTCCTGTGTGAGTCTGGTTTGCAATATCAAGCTTTAAGTCTGCAACTGCAGGCTCCCCGCGCTTGTCCATATCAGAGCTGATGTTTGTTGCAAGCCCTGCAAAATTAACTCCCGAAATTGACATGCGTTCGATAAGGAACTTTGGAACATTATCTTTTCTATAATAGATATTTACGCCAGGTAATCTTTTGTGTGGAACGGCTTTTGCTTCTTTTACTTTTTTTTCAGAATTTCCGCTTGAAGAATTTTTTGCCTGGAGTGCAAGATTAATTCCCTGCTTCATGTATGGATAATATTTTCCGATTGTCTTGTACATGATTGTATCTATCGGTCCGGATAAAAGTCTTGTGCCGTCTTTGAGGGTGAATGATTTAATTTTGTTTAATTCTGTATTCACGAAGTCTGTATCTTTTTTTAATGCATCAGAAACTTTTTGTGATGCTGTTTTTATTTTTGCAGAATCTGCTTTTACATCTTTTATAACAGTCTGTGTTTCGTTTACAAGAGCCTTTCCTTCTGTTATTGCACTGGAAAGAGTTGTAATTGCTTCTTTAATTTTTATCGGATCAGAAACATTTGACCAGTCATAGTTTACAAGCTTATCAACTTTTGCGCTGAAATCTTCAACTTTTTTTGTAAGTTCAGCAGGTTTGTCTGCCCATTTTTTTACAAGCTCATTTCCTGTCTCGTAAACTTCTTTTGCAACATCTGGGCTTGCAAGTTGATTTTGAAGTGTTGAAAGAATTGCTTCCGGATTGTACTGATTAAAAAGATTTTCGAGTTCTTCTTTTGCAGCATCCTGTGCGATATTTATCCTGTTTTCAAGATTAAGCTGGAATGCATTTTTCTGCTGGCTTTTTTCTTTTTGAGGAAGTTCTGCAGAAGTTGTGCGTGGAGTCATTACGTTGATTCCTTCAACCGCAATATTCTCAAGGTCAAACTTGCCGCGCAAAAGTTCTGTAAGATTAAAATCAATTACGACCTGATCAAGTTCAAAAAGATTTTTCATCGGTTCATCTTTATATCCCTGAGCAAGTTTTTTAATCTCAATCGATGAGCCAAGAATTTCTACATTGATATATTCAATGTCGGTCTTTGCGCCAAAGACTCCCTGCATTGCGCTGGTAAGAACTTTTCGCGCGACGACATTCTTAAACATACCGATAAGAATTATTACAGCTGCAAAAATAGCAACGGTCGCAGCAAGCGGAATAATCTTAATAGAAAATTTCTGTGATGCAACATCTTTTCCAATCTGCTTCATTTTGTTGAATTGAATTTTTGGAATCTGCGTATCACGTGGAATATAAAATTTGCCTTCTTTTTTTGGATTTGGAACAAAGTAGCCTTTTATAAGTTCCTGATGTGTCGGAATCTGAATGTGCTTAATTAATTTATCAAGATTTTTTCTTGTATAGCTCTTTTTTAAAATTCCCGGAAGTTTTTTTGCAGGAATTAATTTTACAGCTTCTTTCTTTTTGTTGTCTTCAATTTTTTTCATTAGAATTTCTCCTGCGCGATTTCAATTATTTTTTGAATTACAGGGGCTTTTGAAAAGGCTTTCATTAAAGCTGTATCACCAAGACGCGGCGCAATTTTTTTTCGCCACAATAAAACAAGATATCTGATTAAAAGGAATAACGGTATATAAAGGGCAAGACCGAGTGCGAGAGCGCCCATTACGATAGTATTGTTAAATCTGGTAAAACCGACAAACGGAACTTCGAGGATCCATCCGAAAAACGGAGTTAGTTTGTCGTAGGTTAAAATCTGATAGCCCACAGAACTGAACAGAGGGTCAAGATGCCATGCAAGTTGAGAGACCAAGGCTATAATAATAAGATATGCAGGCTTATTAACTCTGACAAATAAAAAAAAGATAAACACTAAAAACCATAGTGCGTTATCTTTTGGCATAAAACCAAGTATTACACCCATGCAGCATGCATTTGCAATTTCACTTGGATTCCTGTTTGAATTTAGTGCTTGTAAAAATTTAACTATTTGTTTGAGCATTTTAACCTCTCAAAACTTTTAATATTTTGACGCAAGTTTTGAATTAATTCTGCGAGTCGTGCATTTGTAAAACCCGCAGAATTTTTTTTAAGAAACTACTCCAGAATTGCGCCTTTATCAGCAGAACTTACAAGTTTAGCATAGCGTGCAAGGTAACCTGTTTTTACTTTTGGTTCCGGAGCTTTCCACTCTGCTTTTCTCTTTGCAAGTTCTTCATCACTTACTTCAAGAGTAATTTTATAGTTGTTTATATCAAGAGTAATTTTATCACCCTCTTTTACAAGTGCAATAGGTCCGCCTACAGCAGCTTCTGGTGAACAGTGTCCAAGTGAAGCACCGCGTGTAGCACCAGAGAAGCGTCCGTCAGTAATGAGCGCTACCTGTTTATCAAGTCCCTGACCTGCAAGGGCTGCAGTTACTGCAAGCATTTCGCGCATTCCAGGTCCGCCCTTTGGTCCTTCGTAACGGATTACAACAACGTCACCCGGTTTAATCTGCTGCTTCTGGACAGCGTCCATTGCTTCTGATTCGTCGTTAAATACGCGCGCTGGTCCTGTGTGCTTCATCAATTCTTTTGCACATGCTGAACGTTTTACAACAGTTCCATCTGGAGCAAGGTTACCAAAGAGAATTGCAATACCGCCGTTGTCGCTGAATGGATTTTCGATTGGGCGAAGAATTTCAGGATTGCGGTTTTTTACACCCTTGATATTTTCTGCAATTGTTTTTCCAGTTACAGTCATGAGAGAAGTATTGATGAGGTTCTTTTTTGCAAGTTCAGCAAGAACTGCCTGAACACCACCAGCATCATCAAGCTCGCACATAAATGTATGACCTGCAGGAGCGAGGTGACACAAGTTTGGAGTGCGGTTTGAAATTTCATTTACTTCATGAAGGTCGATTGTAATTCCTGCTTCGTGAGCAATTGCAGGGAGATGAAGCATTGTGTTAGAAGAACAGCCGAGTGCCATGTCGGCTGCAAGACCATTTTTAAAATTTTCTGCAGTCATCATGCAGCGTGCTGTAATTCCCTTGTTGTACATTTCCATAACCTGCATACCTGCATGTTTTGCAAGAGCAATACGGCGGCCTGTAGTTGCAGGAATTGTTCCATTACCAGGAAGACCAAGACC
>JAILNY010000028.1 GCA_024691105.1 Treponema sp.
ACAGCAATCCTTTGAAGAATTGATTCAGATTTTTACAGATATTAATGATAAAGAATTTATGAGAGCTTTTATGGGCTGTCTTTTTACTCCGGCAGAGTGTGCAGATTTTGCTGACCGCTGGATTCTGGTAAAAGAAATTGATAAAGGAACAACTCAGAGAGAAATTGCAAAACAGTTTAACATGTCACTTTGCAAAATTACACGTGGTTCAAAAGAGTTAAATAAAAAGGACAGTGCCTTTAGAACTGTCCTTGATAAATATAAATCGTAAACCGCGCTTCTGACTCGCGCGGTCCGCTTTTTCGCGGTTTGGTTTGACGTGAGGCTTAGAAGTACCGCGCGTTTTTTTATACCTTCTACTTCAGCATTTCTGCAACTTTTTCATTCTTCCAGTTAACTGCAAGATCATAAGGTGTTTCACCTGCAAGATTCTTTACATCCTTATTTAAACCAAACGAAAGCAATCTTTTAACTGTTGCAGGGTCTCCAAATTTTGCAGCGTAATGCAAAATAGAATTTCCTTTTATGTCTGTTTTATTGGCAGAATATTTTACGATATAACCAAGCATTTCTTTATTCTTTTCTTTGAATGCAAGTGTTAAAACGCTGTCCCCGCGGCTATTGATTTCTGCAAATGGAGATGCACCTTTTTCAAGCAGGCTGTTTGCAGAATCTGTCTGATTCTGCAAAACTGCCATTGCAAGAGGTGTGTAGCCGGATGAATTGCGTGTATCAAACGGATATCCTTTTTTAATAAGATAGCTTACCATTTTTGAATCTGCTTTGTTTGCAATTGCAATGTGAACCGGTGTATTACCATCAGAGTCTGTAATATTTTTATCACTTCCTAAAATTGCATTTACAATCTGAGTTCCTTTTGGAAATGCAATCGAAAGTGGAGTTCTACCTTCTTTGTCGCGGCTTAAAGGATTTCCTTTTGCTTTGGAAAGAAGCTTGATAATTTCAAGATTTCCCATTTCTGCGGCTTCATGGAACGGAGTTCTTCCGTTCATATCTTGAATCTGTGGGTTTGCACCGCTTGCCAAAAGCAGTTCTGTCATCTGTGGCTGATAGCCCTTGATTGCATCGACTAAAGCTGTTCTTCCTGTGCTGTCGTATATATTTGGATTTGCTCCTTTGGAAATAAGAAGGGTAGCCATTTCTACATTTCCTTCAACGGCTGCTTCTGCAAGAGGAGTTTTTCCGGCAATATTCTGAACGTTTGGATCAAGTCCTTTTTTAATAAGCTGAGAAGCACTCTTTAGTGCGTTCCATCTTACAGCTGCATGGAGTGGGGTTGAACCAAGCTGGTCACGTACATTTAAATCTGCACCGCTTTTTAAAAGCTTATTCACAATCTTTGCATCGTCAGCGCGTGCTGCATTAAATAATGCGGTCTGTCCGTTTGCATTTCGTGCATCAATTTTTGCACCCTTCTGAACAAGAAAATCAACTGCACTTGTAAGCTTCCAGTCCGCAGCATAGTGAAGGGCAGTGTTGCCGCTTCCGTCTGTTGCAATAATTGTATTTGAATTAATCAGCCATTCACTTCCGCTTTGTGTAAGTGCAAGCTTAAGCGGAGAAACATCCTGTGTGTTTGCAGAAAAGATGTTTGCATTTTTTGCAAGAAGAATTACACCGACATCTTTTTTATTATTCTTTACTGCAAAATACAATGCAGAGTTTCCGTCACGGTTTCGTGCATTAACATTGCTTCCAAGCTCGATAAGATATTTAATTTTTTCAAGTGATGCATTTTTCTGAATTGCAATCAAAAGCGGAGTGTTTCCTTCTGAATCAACAGAATTGATGTTTGAAGAATTTATCATTGTTTCAAACAGTCCGTTATTTGAAAAGAGAACCTTTGTAAAAGGTGTTACATGTGATGCATCTTCTGCATGAATGTCGGCTCCATTATTTACATAAAATTCAACTTGATCTTTTAATTCGTGTTCAACTGCTGTTGCAAGTGCTGTGTTTCCCTTTTTGTTTCGGATATTAATATCAGCACCCGCTTCAAAAAAGAGTGTGAGAATATCTGTATTAAGATTTGTCATAGAAGCAGTATGTAAAACTGTATCACCATACATGTCCTTATGATTTATGTCAGCCTTGTATTCAATCAAGAGCTTATAAATATCAATTCTTGCTTCTTCAGGAATTATCAAAAGAAGCGGAGTCTTACAAAGGCTATCCTGTGCATTTACATTTGCACGAGCTTCAAGTAAGGCGCGGGCAATATCGACGTTTCCATGACGGCAAGCTTCGTGTAAAGGAGTCGAGCCGTTTATGTCCTGACTTGAAGTATCAGCTCCGCTTGCAAGAAGAAAATCGATAATGCCTTTGTGATTTCTGATAGCCGCAAAGTGAAGTGGTGTCTGGCCGTCTTCCATTGTAAGGGAGAGGTTTCTTGAAAGAACGGCTTCTTCAAAGTATTTTGTTTTACCGCCGCATTCTTTTGCGCCTGCAAGTAAAAGGGCTGCTGCCATTCTTGCGTCAGCGGCATCTGTTGTATCTGCAAGTGCAAGTTTAAGCGGTGTTACAGAATTATTGTCCTGTATATCAATCGGGAGATTCTGCTTTACTGCATATTCAAGCGCCTTTTCATCACGAGCAGAAACAAAGTAGTGAATTATTGTTCTTCCGTCTGAATCGCGAAGCTTTGCAGTTGCTTCGTTTATCATTATGTCATAATATACTTCGTTTTTATCGAGTGCGCGTTCAAGTGCGCATACACCTTCTGCATCTTTTGCAAAAACATCTGCCCCTGCCGCAGTAAGAGCTCTTACGCTGTCAAAGCAGTCGTTTTCTATTGCAAGAATAAGTGGTGTCTGACTCTGGTAATTTTTTATTTCTTTATCTGCACCTTTTATAATAAGGAATGTTACAAGATCGTCATCGTTCATAAGAGATGCAATGTGTAAAACTGTATTTCCGTCTTCGTCTGGACTGTTGATGTCAGATTTAGACATAAAAAAGCTTTTTGCTTCTTCTGTTTTTCCCTGGCGGATTAAAGCCTGAATGCTCTGTGGTTCTTTTTGTGTAGTTTTGCATCCGGAAGCAAGAATGAAAATTCCGGCAATAAAAAGAAAATTAAATTTTTTCATATGTTCTCCCAAAACAATACAAATTATTTTCTATTATTTATTATCGGAAAAATAAAACTTGAGGTTAGTTAAAATTTGAACTGGCCTCGGGTAAGGAAAACTATGCGCGGTTGGGCGAACCGCGCGTAAAGTGGCCGCACGATGTAAGTTTACGATGGGATTTATTGCGATTTTTTCTGGCAGTCAGAGCATATTCCCCAGATATTTGTCTGAATTTTTATCGACTGAAAATTATCAGGAATAAGCTTTTTAATCTGCGCATCATAAGATGAGTCTTTTGGAAGATAAATATCAAAAACATTCTGGCAAGAGCGGCACTTAAAATGCAGATGCTCCCTTGTGTCATAGTCGTAGCGCACGGATTCATCTTCAATCTGAATGCTCTGAACGATATTTTTTTCTTCAAAAAGTTTTAGCGTATTATAAATTGTCGTGCATGAAAGGGTCGGGTAATCTTTGACAAGTGCCTTGTAAACTGTGTCCGCAGTCGGATGGTTTTTCATTGAGCAAAGATATTCGTAAATTGCAATACGCTGCACTGAAGGTCTGATTCCTGCATTTTGTAAAACTGTAAAATAATTGTTGTCCATAAAAAAATCCTGCGTGTGATTTATCCAAAATTGATGTATTCACTTTTTTGTCGGGTGAATTTATCAAGGCGGAATTTATAATTATTACAAAAATGTATTCACTATTATATTGAATTTACTCTTGAATCTCAAAAATGTCAAGTTCTTTTGTCTTTTTGCCGAAAAACTAAATGAGACGCGGGAGTTTATAAAATTCAACATTCCCTATGCTCTTTTGGGAGAATTAATATGTTAAAAAATGAAAATACTAATGCTGGAAATCCTGTTATTTTAAGCCAGGCAGAAGTAGACAGATTATTGAGTGGTTCAGGTCCTCAGCCTGTAAAAAAACAGTTGACGCCGGAAACAGAAGCAAAGATCCAGATATTACGAGAAAGAGCAAAGGCTGTTGAAAAGAAAATGAAAGAACATTTTGCAGCAAAGGTATCGGGCGTTAAGTCAAAAGTTAAGGCAGTAAAGAAACCTGCTGCTTCAAAGGTTGAACCAAAAAAGGCCCCGGCAAAAACATCTGCCGCTAAATCATCGGTAAAAAAGGCCGCACCTAAGAAATCAACGGCTCCTAAGAAAGCTGCTCCTAAAAAGAGCTCTTCAAAAAAGACACCTGAAAAGCTTTCTGTTTACTTTGAAGGCAAACTTTACGGAAAGGCAATTATTACTAAGAAAAAAGACAAAAAGATAATCGAACTTGTTTCGATTAAAAAATAAGGTTGTGAATGCGCGGGTTTGAGTTTTTCAATCCGCGTTTTTTTATGCCTTTTTTTCTTGTCTCAAGGCGCTAATTTTATTATATTCATCATTATGGAAGATTTGTATACAACACTTGGTGTTTCAAAAACTGCGACACAAGATGAAATAAAAAAAGCATACCGAAACCTTGCATTTAAATATCACCCGGACCGCAATCAGGGCAGCAAAGAGGCAGAAGAAAAATTAAAAGAAATAAACGCCGCATATTCAGTTTTAGGCGATCCTGCCCAGCGTCGTCAGTATGACGCAAACGGATTTAATACACAGAACAATTATCAGACTCATAACGATTACGGACATACACAGGGAAAATACTACGACCCGTTTGGTTCTGCACATTTTTACAAATCCAGAGGCTTTGGCGGTAAAGAGACAGATTATGGAGATGAAGAATCTCCGTTTGATGATTTTTTCAGTAATTTTTATTCTTATTCGCGTTCGTCAGATTCAAATGGAAGTTATAAGACGTATCGTCAGTATGAATCTGATTCTGAGCAGCCGCTGACCTTTGGACAGGGCTTGGGAAAATTTGCTGGTGGTCTTATTGCAGGAATATTTGGACTTTATTCACTGCAATTTACATTATGGTTTATACCGATTGGACCTATATTGAGCATTTACGCACTCGTTAAAGGTTTTAGTGGAATTACAAAGGGGCTGAGTGCTATGGCAAAGGCTCTTACGGCAAAAAAATAGATTATCTCTGGCGGAAAATAATTCGACCGCGATCGAGATCGTATGGAGAGAGGGCAACTTTTACTGTGTCGCCTGGTACGATTCTGATGTAGTGTTTGCGCATTTTTCCTGAAATGTAAGCCATAATGATATGACCATTCTGCAATTCTACGCGGAAAATTGTGTTTGGCAATGCTTCTCTAACTATGCCTTCAACTTCAATAGCTTCTTCTTTAGCCACGATTCCTCCAAAAGAATATTAATTCTAAAAGAACGATTTTTGTTGTTTTTTTCGCAATTTATGCTTATATTAGTATCTACAAAAGAAAGAAAATTGTCAACGGGTTCCATTTTGACAAAAAGTGGAATTTTGTTGCAAAAAAGAGGGACTAACTTATGAAAAAAGAATTCATTGAAAAGATGCGTAATAAATTGACAACACAGCGCAATGAAATCCTTGCATCACTTGAAAAGAAAAGTGAAGATTTTAAAGGCCTTGTTAATGCCGTTGAATCTGGCGATGTATGTGACATTGCTTCTGATGCAATTGACAGAACAATGCTTGATTCCCTAAGTCAGCAGGACGCAGATCGTCTTAATCTTATAAATAACGCTCTTAACCGCATTGCACAGGGTAAATACGGTATATGTATCAGCTGCGGTAAAGATATTCCTATGGCACGTCTTGAAGCGCTTCCTTGGACAGGAATGTGCATTGACTGCAAGAGTAAGTCAGAGCGTAACGGAAGATAATAATCGCTAAACTAAAGGCTGCATGATAATGTCAGCCTTTTGTCCGCTGGATTTTGGGGGAAGAATTACAGCGGATTCGGTAAAGCCGGCTGCAATTGCTTTTTGGCGCGCAATGTCAAAGGCTGCGTCAAGGTTTTCGATTGCGTGTGCGTCGGAGTTAATTGTAATACGCAGTCCGGCTTTATTTAACTGGTCAAGAAAAAATGCTGACGGATATACGTCGTTCATGTTTTTTCTTGCAATTGCTCCAGTATTAATTTCTACAATCACATCACGCTTTTTAATTTCTTTTACAAGCGCTTTAACTTCGTTTTTATACCAGGAATCTTCTTCACTAAAAAAATTCAGCGCACCGTTTCTTATGCGTATTAAATCTGCGTGACCTAAAATCGTAAAGTCACAGGTTCTTAACATTTCGCGTTCAAGTGCAAAATATTCCTGAACAAATTTTTTCCCGTTGCCGTTAAAAAGTTTTTCAATTCCGGTTTTTACTCCCTGGGCAGATTCATCGACGGTTACAAAACCTTTTTCGTTTACAATGTAATGAACAGAGCCGATAAGAAAATCCGGTTCAAATTCTTTAAAGCGTTCAAACGTCGGCTCGCACAATGAAGGAATAAAATCTGCTTCAAAGCCCAAAAGAATTGAAAGTTTGTTTTTGTATTTTTTTTCAAGGCGTCTTATTTCCTGCGCGTATGCTTCGTGTTCTTTTGGAGCAATGTGCCATGTCCCACCAAAGGGATACATGCTGTGACTTGAAAAACCTAAGATGTTAAAATTTTTTTTAACTGCTTCTTTTACCATCTGTTCTGCTGTTGCATGTCCGTCGCAAAATTCTGTGTGAGTGTGATAGTTTGTTTTATAATTCATTTCTAGCCATCCAGTCTTTGACTTCGCCTTTTAGTTTTATAAGTTCATCGCAGAGCGCGTAGTAATTTAAATTTAATGCATCGATATTTTCTAATTTTGCGGCCTTGTTCAGGCGTACTCCGTAATCAGAAATTGTAAATGCAGAAACTGTAGAACCTGAGCCTTTAAGAGTGTGACCTGTTCTTCGGAGTTCTTCAAAATTGCGTTCATCAATCAATGCAGGAATCATTCCGATAAGGTTTTCTGTCTGATTGATAAAGTCAGAAATAAGCTGCTTTCCAAAATGGTAATCGTGTGCAATCGTGTCGATAAAATCTTCTTCGTTCCAGACTTTCTGATCGTTGTCCTGAACTTCAAGCAGCGTTGTAATTTCGAGTGCAGAAGGAAGAATTAACGCGGTGTTCCATTTTTCGATTAAGTCTCGGACAACAGAACTTTTAAACGGCTTTACAAGAACGTCATTCATTCCGGCTTTTTTATATTGTTCAAAATCATCGGTGTCAGAGTTTGCTGTGCAGGCAATGATAATTCCCTTGTAGCCGATTTTTCTTATTTCGATTGTAGAATCAATTCCGTTCATTACAGGCATTTGAATGTCCATAAAAATAAAATCGATTTCCGGATGCATGCTTACAATATCAAGCGCTTCCTGTCCGTTTTCTGCAACAAGTGTGTCAGCTCCAAATTTTTCGAGAAAGGTAGAAAGCAATCGGCGGTTTACGATGTGGTCTTCTGCAATAAGAATATGAAGGCCACTTGCAAGATCTGCTTCCTTTTTTTCGCGGATGATGTCTTCTGTCTGACGCTTGATAATATTTTCCGGACTGTTTGCTTCTTTTGCTTTTTTTGCAAGCTGTCGTTCGTGCAAAACCTCGCCCGGAGCTTTCTGCTCTGCAATAGCGGTTTCAAAAGATTCCTTAAAGCTTTGCGAAAGAAGTTCAAAAATCTTTTTTCGTTTTAAAGGCTTGTAAAGATAACCGTCAAACCAGTTGAGCATTTTCATTTTTGCTTCGCCGCCCATCTGACCTTCAGGAACGATGAGATAAAGCTTTACGCTGTTAATTTCTTTGTCATTGTTGATGTTTGCCGCAAGATGCCATCCGTCGACCTTTGGCATAATCATGTCGATAAAGACATCGGTAAAAGGCTCTCCGTCTTTAAAGCTCTGGTGAAGAAGTTCAAGTGCTTCTTCTGCATTTTTAGATGTCACAATCTGTTTAAGGCCAAATTTCTCTAAGAGCTTGGCAAAGGTTTTTCTTGCAAGAGAACTGTCGTCGACAATAAGAATCTTTGTTTTTGCAGGAGCAACAAGCTGGTATTTTGATGGTTCATCTTTTATTGCCGGTCTGTATGGAATTTTAAAATAGAAAATTGAACCGCCGTCAGGATTGTCGGTAATTCCGATTTTTCCGTTCATTGCCTGAATCAGCGATTTACAGATTGCAAGACCAAGTCCTGTTCCGCCGTACTTTCTTGTCGTTGAAGCATCGGCCTGATAGTAAGCATTAAAGAGTTTTTTCTGGGCATCCTTTGGAACTCCGATTCCACTGTCGATAACTTTAAAAACAAGATAATCTTTATCAAGTGTAACCGTAATGTAAACGTAACCGTTAGAGGTAAACTTTACGGCGTTCTTAACAATGTTCAAAAGAATCTGCTGAACGCGAATCTGGTCACCCATAATCGATTCATTAATTTTTAAATCGATGTCGGTTACAATTTCGAGTCCTTTGTTAAAGGCTTCGATGCTGACAAAGTCCGTAGTTTTTTCTACAGTCTGGAACAAATTAAAAGGCGCGTCTTCAAGCTTAAAATCCTTGTTACTGATTTTTGAATAATCAAGAATGCTGTTTGCAAGCGAAAGAAGAACTTCTGCGCTGAATTGAATCTGACGGATGTATTCTTTCTGTTCGCGGTCAAGAGGCGTTTCGTTCATCAGCTCAACAGAACCGATGATAGTCTGAATAGGTGTTCTAATTTCGTGAAGCGTTGTTGCAAGAAAGCGGACAGAGCTTTGAATTTCTGAATTATGATCGGGCATGCAAAACTTCTATGGCTTTAGCAATGATTACGTCAGGTTTTTGAGGTTTTACAAGATAGCTTTTTGCGCCTAAGCTTAAAGCCTGTATTACAACTTCGCGCTGAGTAGCCTGAGAGTAAATAATAATTGGTGGAGCGTTCTGAGATACCTTAAGCTTAGTAAGAATATCAAAGCCAGAAACTCCAGGCATAAATATATCAAGAATTGCAAGGTCAAAATGTTCTTTATCAACTGCATTGATAAAATTATTTCCGTTATCAAACAGAACAGTTTCTGCGCCCATCGAGCTTAATGACTTTTGCAAAACTGAACGGATAACGCTGTCGTCATCAACGATGGCAACCTTAAATACAGTTCCTTCTGTATCATCTTTTGCAAGGTCAAAGTCAAAGCGGTGATCAATTGAGTCATCGTCAATTTCCTGCTGGGCAAGAATCTCTTCTGCAATCAGTTCCGGAACTTCATCAGGAGCGGCAGTAATAGAAACAAATGACGAGAGTACTTTACGAAGATCGTTTACAACTTTAATCTGTGAATACTGCGGATGTCCGTCAAGAAAGTCAGGAATAAAACTGTCAAACGAAAGCACTTTTATAAATTTTGGCTGAATGCGTTTTTCTGAGAGAACTGTTTCAAAAAGATAATCAAGATTAACGCCATCAACAAAAGAGAGCATAAGGTCTGTCATCATGATAATCAGCTTTGGAGTTTCCATCTCTTTTCTGTCGATAAGCTCTGCGAGGCGGTATTTTAAAAGCGAAATTTTTTCGCGGTTAAGAACCTGAGCAAGTTCAACAAAAATAATATTGTTGTGATAGTGAACCTGAAGTATTGAAGGTGTCGTATCAACGGCAAAACTTATTTTAAGAACATTTCCGATTGCTTCGATAAATGAGTTGAATCTGATTGGAGTAGGAAAGTATTTGATGACGCCGTAGCGCACAAGAGATGCAACGCGGGCTTTTTCTATCTGCGGTCCTGTAAGGATAACCGGAATATTTTTTGCGTTAGGATCTGAAGCCTTGCTTTTTAGAAAGTCCATCAAATCTGTAAAGGAGTCTGATACGTCCATAATTACAAGGTCTGGAAGAACGGTGATAAGTCTTGTGTACGCGTCTCTACGGCCATTTGTAACTTCGACAGAGATGTTTTCAGCTGAAAGTTTTTCTCTCATAAAGTCGCTGAAAAGTTTTGATGAATCAATAATCAGAACCTTTTTCATACTATTCCTATTATATTTTATTTTATACTGAAATCTCTATTTTGTCGAGCGCGTATTTGTACGTATTTGTGCAGATTTTAGCAGTCTTTACTAAATATACGCTTTGATTGATAAAAGTTGCGTGATAAAACCTATGTTTGCTTTTAGGTTCTGTCTGCTTGTTGAAAAATCCTGATTTTTAAACTATAATTATTTATTCGTGCACGCCCGTTTTAGCGGCGTTTCATAGGAGTTTAATTAATGGTAATTCTTACATTGAACTGCGGTTCATCATCTGCAAAGTATCAGGTTTATGACTGGGACAACAAAGAAGTAATGGCTAACGGTGTTGTAGAACGCATCGGAATTGAAGGAAGCTGCATTACTCACAAAGCAAAGGGAAAGAAAACAGAAATCGAAAGCCCTTGTCCAACTCACAAAGAAGCAATCGAACTTATTATTAAAGAAATCACTGATCCTGAAGTTGGTGTTATCAAATCTATGGACGAAATTGGAGCTGTTGGTCACCGCGTACTTCATGGCGGCGAAAAGTTCACAAAGTCTGTTCTTATCACTCCAGAGGTTTTGGACGGATTCCGCGAGGTAGTAGACCTCGGACCTCTCCACATGCCAGCTAACATCATGGGTATTGAAGCAGCTCAGAAGGTAATGCCAAACGTTCCTCATTCAGCTATCATGGATACAGCATGGCATCAGACAATGCCGGAAGAAACTTTCCAGTATGCAATTCCACGCGAGTGGTACGAAAAATATGCTGCCCGCCGCTACGGCTTCCACGGAACATCTTTCCTTTATACTGCAAAGCGTGCCGCAGTCCTCCTTGGAAAAGATCCAAAAGACTGCAACCTTATCATCTGCCACATTGGAAACGGTTCTTCTATGTGTGCTGTTAAAAATGGAGTTTGTTACGATACAACAATGGGTATTACTCCTCTCGAAGGTCTCGTAATGGGTACACGTTCCGGCGACCTTGACCCGGCTCTTCCATTCTACATCATGCGTAAAACTGGAATGTCTGCTGATGAAATGGACAAAGCACTCAACAAGAAGTGTGGTTGTCTTGGTATCACAGGAAAATATTCTGACCGCCGCGATATCGAAATCGACGCTGCAAAGGGCGACAAGCTCTGCCAGCTTTCTATTGAAATGGAAGCTCTCCGCATTAAAAAATACATCGGTGCATTCATGGCAGAACTCGGACACGTAGATGCTATCGTTTGGACAGCAGGGGTCGGCGAGCGCGGACCAATCACTCGTATGAAGGCTTGTTCAGGTCTTGAAAACTACGGCATTAAGATTGATGCTCAGCGCAACGAATGGTCATTCACTGGCAACGCTGAAACTTACATCCACGCTGATGATTCAAAGACAAAGATTTTCGTAATTCCAACAGACGAAGAGCTTGTAATGACAGAAGATGCTTACGCTCTCATGAAGGGAACTTACGACGTTCATACAAACTTCAAGTATTCTTTCCAGGATCCTAACTACGTAAACAAGGCCCGCGAAGAAGGCTTGAAGGGCGACCTCGTAAAGAGACCTAATATTGCTAAGATTTTGGCTCGCGACATCATCGGTAAATAGCCGACATTGCTAGGCGTAAGCCGAAGCAAATCATAATAGAAAAGGCACAGATTCAAACTCTGTGCCTTTTTTTGTTTTTGCGATATAATATTCCCACAGGTGAAAATATGGCATATGGATTTATCAGAAGTGCGTGTGTGAGTCCGCGTTTAAGGGTTGCTGACTGTGGTTTTAATGGACAGCAGATTGTAGAGGTTGCAAGACTTGCTTCGGAAAAAGGTGCGGCTGTCATTGTGTTTCCAGAGCTTTGTATTACCGCTTATACTTGCGGGGATTTGTTTTTTCAGCAGACTTTACAGCGTGCAGCCGAAAAAGAGCTTTCTGAAATAATCAAAAAAACTTCTGATTTAGATTCTCTGATTTTTGTAGGCCTTCCTCTTACCCGAACTGAAGGCATTTACAATGTTGCTGCTGCAATTTGCGGAGGACGTCTTCTTGCTCTTTATGCCAAGTCATATCTTCCAAATTATGCCGAGTTCTACGAGCGTCGTCAGTTCACTCCCTTCCAGCAGAATATGGAAACTGAATTCATTTCTTTTGCCGGTTTTGATGATGTGCCTTTTGGAACTGATATTCTGCTTCAGGAAAAATCGAATTCTTCATTAACCCTCGCCTGTGAAATCTGCGAAGACCTCTGGGTTCCGCTTCCACCTTCTACAAGACATGTGCTTGCAGGCGCTACTGTAATTGCAAATCTTTCTGCCGGAAACGAGATTATCGGAAAAGCTGAATACCGCAGAAATCTTGTAAAATCTCAGTCGGCTCGTTCTATCTGTGCTTATCTTTATGCTAATGCCGGAATGGATGAATCTACTCAGGACATGGTTTTTGCCGGTCACAATCTGATTGTTGAAAACGGAACTGTGCTTGGCGAGTCTGTGCTTTTTTCTAACGAGACAGTTTATGCTGATATAGATGTAGAGCGCCTTTGTCAGGAACGATGCAAAACTACAAGCTTTGGCTATTCGGTAAATAACGCGATGGCCGGCGCGGATTACGTAAAGGTTGAATTCAGTCTGTCGAATGAAAAGGCCGGGGCCGAGTATGATGTGCGCGATATGAATGCCACCCGTGACGCGAACGATGGACGCGACGTCCACGGCGCACACAAGGCCCGCGGCAAACACACTGATTTACTTCGTTACATCGACCCTCATCCGTTCGTCCCAAACGATTGCGAAAAACGAAGTCAGCGTTGTCTTGAAGTAATAACTTTGCAGTATCAGGGTCTTGCAAAACGCCTGCGCCATATTAACTGCCAGTCTGCAGTTATCGGGCTTTCAGGAGGACTCGATTCAACTCTCGCACTTTTAATTACCTGTCGTGCCTTTGACAGCGTTGGTGTGCCTCGCGAAAAAATCACAGCAATCACAATGCCATGCTTTGGCACAACAGACCGCACTTATAATAATGCCTGCGCCCTTGCCCGCGAATGCGGCGTTACCTTAAAAGAAGTACGCATTGCAGATTCTGTCCGCCAGCATTTTAAGGATATCGGTCAGGACGAAGCCCTTCACGACATAACTTACGAAAACGCTCAGGCCCGCGAGCGAACTCAGGTTCTAATGGACTATGCAAATAAAACAAACGGAATTGTAATTGGAACCGGCGACCTTTCTGAGCTTGCTCTTGGCTGGTGTACTTACAACGGCGACCACATGTCTATGTACGGGGTGAATTCTTCTATTCCAAAAACTCTGGTGCGTTATCTTGTTCAGTGGTTTGCAGATGAAAATGATTCAGCTGTTTTGCGCGATATTCTGGATACACCGGTTTCGCCAGAACTCCTGCCGCCGGAAGAAGGAAAAATTTCTCAGGTAACAGAAGACCTTGTCGGTCCTTATGAGCTGCACGATTTCTTCCTTTATTATCTTTTGCGTTTTGGATTTTCGCCGTTAAAAATTCTTTTCCTTGCAAAGCATTCAGAACTTGCAGAAAAATACAGCGATGAAACAATCTTAAAGTGGATGAAAATTTTCTATAAAAGATTCTTTAGCCAGCAGTTTAAACGAAGCTGTATGCCCGACGGTGCAAAGGTTGGTACAATCAATCTTTCTCCACGAGGCGACTGGCGCATGCCGAGTGATGCAATGGTCTCTACCTGGATGGACGAAATTCCAGAGTAATATTTGATTCCTTCAAATCTCCATTATTCCACTTGACACTTTTAGAAAGCGGATGATAACATTGTTTATCTTTTTTAAAGAGGTATTTGTTATGAAAAAATTTTTAGCAGTTGTTGCTGCATTGTTTGTAGCACAGTCGGTTTTTGCACAGACAAAAGGTTCTTTTGCAAATAAGAAAGTTACATTTACACTTCCAGAAGGATGGGAAGCTCTTGAACAGGGATCTCCACTTCTTGGTTATATTCTTCTTCCTGTAGTAGAAGGTGATACTTTTAGAGAAAATATTACTGTAATCGAACAGGAACTCCCTAAAGGAACAAAAATGTCGGAAGCTCAATATATCGAAGCTGCAATTCAGGGTGTTGCTGCAATGTTTAAGGACTTTGAAGTGATTGAACAGGGTGACAACTTTATTACTTATAAGGGAATTATCAACGATAACAAAGTTGTTCAGAGAATGAAGGTTACAATCAAGAAAAATACAGTTTACCTTGTAACAATTTCTTATGACCAGAATGATTACGAAACTTACAAAGAAGAAACAATTAAGTTTGTAGAAACAATTAAGTTCAAATAAATTAAAAAGCCCGCGCGAAAATAAAGTTCACAAAAACGCGCGGGATTTTTTTTTAAGAGGTATTTGTTATGAAAAAATTTTTAGCAATTGTTGCTGCATTGTTTGTTGCGCAGTCGGTTTTTGCTCAGAACAAAATGTCATTTACTGATGGAAATGTTACAGGTGAAATTCCTGTAGACTGGATGGTATTGTTTGCAGGTCCTGATTCTACATGTACTTTCTATATTTTATCTCCAGAAAAAGATAACGATGATTTTAGAGAAATTATTACTGTCTCACCAGAAGTTCTTCCTAAAAATCAGGAATATACAGTTGAGCAGTATCTTGATGCTGTTACTGTAAATCTCAAAGAAGCTTATCCTACTCTCAAAACAGCAAAATCTGGTAAAGACTGGTTTATCTGTGATTTTGAAAGTGAAGGAACAAAAATCCGAATGTACGCTCGTGCATTTATAAAAGATGGTGTTGCATATCTTCTTTTTGCACAGGCAGATTCAAAAGACTTTAAGTCAGTTGAAAAAGCATTCAAAGAAATTATTTATTCATTCAACTAAAAAAAAA
>JAILNY010000065.1 GCA_024691105.1 Treponema sp.
ATAGTGCGCAGCTCTTCAACATTGTAGCAGAAACCGCCACCCTGACCACCCATAGTATAAGCAGGGCGAACAACCAGAGGGAAGCCGATTTCTTCAGCAATCTTTTCAGCACCTTCAACAGTGTGACAGATTCCCGAGCGAGGAGTGTCAATTCCAAGACCCTTCATAGTTTCCTTGAAAATCTCACGGTCCTCACCGCGTTCAATAGCATCAAGGTTTACACCAATAACCTGAACACCGTACTTATCAAGAACGCCGGCCTTGTTCAATTCCATAGCCATGTTTAATCCAGTCTGACCACCAAGGTTAGGAAGCAGGGCATCAGGACGTTCCTTTTCAATAATCTGAGAAAGACGCTCAACATTCAGCGGCTCAATATAAGTAGCGTCAGCCATAACCGGGTCAGTCATAATAGTAGCCGGGTTAGAGTTTACAAGCACAATCTTGTAGCCGTTTTCACGCAGGGCCTTACAAGCCTGAGTTCCCGAATAGTCGAACTCACAAGCCTGTCCAATAACAATCGGTCCCGAACCAATAATCAAAACTTTGTTGATGTCTGTTCTCTTCATAATATAAATAACTCCTATTAATACCTGTGTGCCGCCCTCACGGACAACAATTTTATTGCCGCCTGGGCGAAAAAAAAGGCGAGTCCATAAAAAAAATGAACTCGCCGTCAAATTCAAATAAAAATAGTATGAACTGTGTTTTTCATCTTGAGAATCACAATATCTAAACAATTTTTAGCTTTCATACTAAAGCAATATATTATCAGAAATTGCATTTTTGTTCTAGTACTTTTTTATAATAATGACACCTGAAAATCAAAATCCGGCGGGCAGTTGAATGAGTGTGGGCAGTTGAATGAGTGTGGGCAGTTGAATGAGTGTGGGCAGTTGAATGAGTGTGGGCTGCTATCCGGTTAATTTTTAAAATCCGTCTGGTATATTCTCTATTTCTTTAATTTCTGATACAATTTATCATCATGTCTGAAATTACAATTAACCAAATAGATAATTCAAAACATACAAATGACGGAAGCTTTTTGCAGACTCCGTTCTGGTGTTCTTTTAAGGCTCGTCACGGCTGGACTTACAGGCGCTTTTTAATTGAAGGAAATGAATGCGGCGTTTTAAACCGCAGTTTTTGCAAGGGACTTTTTTCAATTGCATATATTCCACTTTTTCCGCGTTTTGAAAAAACAGAAAGTCAGCTTCCAGAAAAACTCTGTCAGATTGCAGCGGCCCTAAAACCATTCCTTCCAAAAAATACAATCGCAATCAAATTTGACCCGGACATTATTTTTGACAGCCCGGAAGAGCGCGACACATTCAACCGCGCGGTTATAGACGCTTCCCGAAAAAATCATCTCAATATCAGAAAAAGCAAAGTCGACATTCAGCCTCCAGACAGCACGCAGGTAGACCTTACAGCCGATACTGAGCAGATTATGGAAAGAATGCATTCAAAATGGCGCTACAACATAAGACTCAGCGAACGAAAGGGTGTAAAAATCCAGAAATATACTGGAAACAGTCTTAATTTGTCTGAAAAAGTAGACAAGTTTTACGAGCTTACAAAAGAGACAAATGCCCGAGACGGAAACTCAAGTCACACAAAATCTTATTACGCAGACCTCCTGAAATATTCTGCAGAGCAGATCGCAGACAGAAAAGACTGCCCGGTTATTACCCTGTACATCGCAGAGCATGAAGACGATGAAATTGCCTCAATCATGACGTTGTTCAGCCACGATGAAGCAATTTATCTTTACGGTGCAAGTTCAAACAAAAAACGCAATTTAATGCCGAACCATCTTTTGCAGTGGACTGCAATGCAGGACGCAAAAGCCTACGGTTCAAAATACTATGACATGTACGGAATGCCGCCGGAAGGAAAAAACGAAAATCATCCGATGCACGGACTTTATATGTTCAAGGCAAACTTTGGTGGAAAGAACATTCACCGCGCCGGAACTTATGACGTTCCGCTAAAAAAATTCACATATAAACTTTTTAATCTGGCAGAAAAATTAAGAGCTTTCTGGCATAAAGTTGTACTAAAAAAAATCAGGGGTCGCTAAATGAATATGGAAGCTTTTATTTTGGGCTGCGGCGGAATGCAGCCTTTGCCTTACAGACATTTGTGTTCGGTTCTGCTTCGTCGTGACGGAGATTTATTTTTGTTTGATGGAGGCGAGGGAACTCAGGTTTCGCTTAAGCGCCTTAACTTAAAATGGAAAAAAATCAATGCAATTTTTGTTTCTCACACTCACGCTGATCACGTAACAGGGCTTCCAGGAATTATGATGCTTTCAAGCCAGGTTGACAGAACTGAGCCTCTTTATATTTATGGACCTCCAAAAATTGCAGAGTACATCGAGACAAGCCGAAAGGTTTTAGACATGTACATCAATTATCCTGTAATCGTAAAAGAAATTACAGCGCCTTGCGTTGTACACGAAGAAAAAGATTTTGTTATCCGCGCATTCCCGCTGAATCATACAAAGGTCTGCGTCGGTTATACGCTTGAAGAAAAAGATCGCCCTGGTGAATTTAATCCGGAAAAAGCAAAAGAGCTCAACGTTCCATGCGGGCCTTTATGGTCAAAACTTCAGAACGGCGAGACAGTTTTGTCTCAAGACGGAAAAGAAGTTCACCCGGAAGATATTATGGGAAAGCCTCGTAAGGGAAGAAAATTTTCTTACGTAACCGACACTCTTTACCTTGATTCAATTGCTGGCGAAGTAAAAAATTCAGATCTGCTTGTCTGCGAAGCAATGTTTGAAAACGCGCTTTTAGATCAGGCAAAAGAAAAAAAACACATGACTGCTGTTCAGGCAGCAACAATTGCACGTGACAGTAATTCAAAAAAAATGGCAATGATTCATTACAGTCCGCGTTACACAGACAAGGAATTAGTTGTTCTAGAAAAAGAAGCACAGCAGATTTACCCGGGTGCAATTCTTTCTAAAGACAGAATGCATTTTGAAATTCCTTATGAAGATTAAAAATTTCTGATGCATTACAGGAAAAAAAATGATTGAACTTGTGAATTTTACAAAAGAATATAAATCTGTTTTTAATCAGAAAAAAACTGCCGTCCAGAATGTTTCATTTACAGCAAAGGCAAATTCTATAACGGGACTTTTAGGACCAAACGGAGCAGGTAAGACAACAATTATTAAAGCAATCTGTTCAATTCATTATCCGACATCAGGCAATGTTTTTGTCTATGATTCTGACGGAACAAAATACAGCACCAGTGATGATATTGAAAAAGCAAAACGTCTTATCGGTTATGTAAGTGAAAATCCTCATTTGTATCGAAGTTTTTCTGTTATTGAATATCTTAAAATGACACAAGAAATCTGGAACTGCAAAGATGAAAATGACCTGCAAAAGGTCATTAAAATGTTCGGCTTAAAAGATGTTCTCAAGCAAAAAATTTCAACGCTTTCAAAAGGGTATTGTCAGAGAGTAAGCTTTGCTTCTGCTCTTATTCATAATCCAAAGATTTTAATTTTAGATGAACCTGCAAGCGGACTTGACCCGAATCAGATTATCGAAACACGAAACATAATCAAAGACCTTTCTAAAACAAAAACAGTTTTACTTTCGACTCATATAATGAGCGAAGCAGAAAATCTTTGCGACAATGTTGTAATTATGTGCGAAGGAAAATTGCTTGCCTGTGATTCTGTAGAAAACATAAAGAAACGCACAAAAGCACAGAACCTTGAACAGGCATACATAAATCTTACAAAGCAAAAGGGAAAAAATGATTAATAAAGATTTAATTAAAAAAGACCTTAAATCAAATTTAACAGGTATATATTTTTATCTTTCCGCTTTAATTTTGTATTTGACCTGCTGTGTTCAGTTTTTCTTTTTTGAACGTTTTTTTGTATTTGGTCTGGGCTCTTCAAACCTGAATATTTTATTTTTAACAATTCCTTATGTCTGCAGTCTTATAATTCCTGTAATGGTAATGAACTGCTCAAATCCGGAATGCGAAAATAATTTTCCGTTTAATTCAATTACGATTATAATTTCAAAATTCTGCACAATCTGTATTCTGATTTTTTTGATGCTGATTCCGCTTTTTGCAGTTCCTGTATTTGTAAGTTTTTTTGGCAGAATTGATGCAGGACAGTTAATCTGTGGTTTTATCGGAATTTCTTTTTATATTTTTATTGCTGTTTCGTTCTGTCTTTTTTTAAGCTCTGCAATTTCTTCTAAAACAATTTTTGTAATTGTAAGCATAATTGTTTTGCTTGGAATAAATTCAATTCACAGAATTCCACTTTATATCCAGTGCGGTCAATTTATAACAAAGCTGTGTAATGCTTTAAGTTTTTCGTGGCACTTTGATTCTTTCAGCAAAGGAATTATTGATACGCGCGATGTATTTTATTATTTAACCGGTGCGGTATTTTTTATTCTTCTTTCATATTTTTATATTGAATCAGAAAAAGGCCGTCTTTTCTTTTCTGGTAAATTAAAAATAATTTCTGTGCTTGTTACATTAATTCTTTGCTTTGCATTTATTGACAGTTACAGAATCTATAAACGCTTTGACTTTACCAAGGACAGACAGTTTTCTGTTTCTGACTATACAAAGCAGACATTAAAATCAGCAGAGGAACCGGTTAGAATTACATATTACCGTTCTAAAGAATTGCTTTCGCTTTATCCTGAAGTGCGCGATGTTTATGATTATTTAAAAATCTGTGCTCTTGAAAATAAAAACATAATTTTAAAAACCGAAAATGCTGACAAAGCAGAAAATCAAGCCCTGCTTAAAAATCTTGATGTCGCGCCTCAGCAAATTCAATCAGTAACAGACAACAAAGAAGAATACGTAAATGTTTATTCTGCAATCGTAATTGAATATCTTGGAAAAAGGGAAGTGCTTCCATTTGTTTTATCAACTGCAAACTTGCAGTTTGACTTAAACATGAGATTTGATTCTCTTATCAAAAATAAAAAACATGCAGCCTATATTCTTTGCGGTAACGAATACAATTCAAACGATTACAATTATCTTGTTCAGCTTTTTAATGCATCCGGAGTTAACTGTTATCCGATAGAAAAAGACTCTTTAGTTTTTATCCAGGATCAGCTGGAAACAGAAATTCCTCTTTTGCTTTTTGGAACAAACAGTCTTGAACCGGAACAGGCATCGATTGTTGAACATTTTATTCTTAAAGGCGGAAAGGCAATAATTGCGACATCTCCATATTCAATTAATATAAACGGAGACTGGGGAGTAATAAAAAATACCGGCGATAATTTTATTCCTGTTCTGGAAAAATGGGGCGTAAAATTTGAAGACAAACTTGTAAATGATCTTTCAAATGTAAGAATCAGCTTTTATTCTTCTGACAAAAATAATGGAACTTTAAACGAAAATACTTCTTACGAATATATAAATTATCCTCAGTGGATTGCAGTGCTTCCGCAAAAGAATACTGCAAACGGCCTTACACTTTTCTGGTCAAGTCCGATTAAAGGCGACACACTTACGCCTTATTTGTATTCTTCAAAAATGTCGTGGACAGTAAAAGAGTTTTCTCAAAAAGTACAGAATCAAACAACACAGTATTTTGTAACAAATCCATTTACCGTACAAAAGTCTCCGATTGAAGATCCGCTTTTTACAGTTGAACAGTCTGTTGTTGCAGCCCTTATAAATAAACCGATTACGGGAATCTATAATTTTGAAACAAACGAGAATCCGTCTGTGCTTGTAATTTCAGATCAGTATATTGCAATGAATGTTCTTTTAGAGCTTGCAAGCGGTGGAATAAGTGATTTTAGAAATATCGATTTTATAATGTCATCTTTATTTAATTTGACTGGACAAAATGAACTTGCTTCCCAGCTTAACGGTGGAACAAGAAATACAACCTTATACAAAATCACAGAACCGATTGCCTTTGAAAAAGCAAAGGCAAAAACAATCAGTATTCTTTTTATAATTATTCCTCTTGTAATTATAATTTTAATTCCGGTCTCTTTTGTAATAAGAAAAAATAAAATTAATAAATTATGCAGGGAACTAAAAAAATGATCATTAAAAATAATAAAGTTATAATTTTACTTTCAGCAGTCTTAACTTTTTTAGTCTTGCTTTTTATTACATCTATTGTAAACACAGACCGGCCGCATAAAAAAAATACAGTAGAATCTGCATTATTAAATCCCAAATACAATCTGTCAAGAATACAGATTCAGTATCAGGACTCAGGTTTTCTTGAACTTATAAATACCGGAAGCTTTTGGGGTGCAAAAACTCCTATGCCTGAAAAAAATGTTGAAAAGTATTTAGATAAAGATCCCGTAACAGATTATTATTTTATTGCAGATCAAAAAACCGTAACAGATTTTATTGAATTATCACAATCAATTACTCAATTAAACAAAATTGCAGATTCAAATTCTCTTAAAAACAATCCTGAAAAATCCTTTGCCAATTATGGACTTGACGAAAAACACGCTGCCGTAATCAGCTATTATGACACAGAAAATAACTGTGTTTCTAAAATCTATTTTGGTGCATTAAACCAGACTCTTGATCAGATTTTTATAAGAACAGACAAACAGCTTGCAGTATATTCTATGGATTCAAAAATTGCAGACTTTCTTGATTTACGTATCGACTTCTGGACCGACAAAAACATGATTCCAGAAGTAATTTTAAATCATTCTAATTTTAATCAGCTTCAGAATTGTACCTATGGTTTTTCTTCGATATTATCAGCAAGCATGCCAGAAATGAAAAATTCTGGAAAAAAATTCTATGACAAATTTCCTTCTCTACGTTTTTCAAAATTTGCTGATAATTATTCTTTTTTTAATCTCTATCCAGACTCCTTATTAATAAGAGTTTCTGACGGAAATGGAACACACTACACAATCGGTATTTCTAAAACTACAACAGACGACGGTGACTGCTATGTATATGGACTTCATATAACACCGTCGATTGTTTTTTCTGAACAGGAAAAAAATTTTATAAAAAATTTGAACTGTCATTACTATATGAGTGAATGGACTTATAACTCTATAGTAAAGCTCCTACTAGAAGAATAGTTGAATTATACAAAAAATGGCTGACGGTTCCGCATAGGACCGTCTTTGTTTTTAAGTATTCAAGTCGTAAAATAATTCCACCTATAAACGCATTGACTACGGCAAGTATACCAAGATAACGGTGAGCCAATGCAAAAATCGTTATACAGATAAATTCAATTAAATAACTAATAATTTTATTCTGAGCCTTAGTGCCGCAAAACTTTTTTATAATTTCTGGAAGATAAAGGCGATACATAACTTCTTCGTAAAAAGCAGAACATAAAAAAGTAAACAGGATAAGAATAATTTTTGGCGCACTAAATTTAAGATTTATATCTGTCTGGGGCCCCAATTTTGAAATAATATCTGCAGGTAAAAAAAGCGAGAGTATAACAAAAATTATATGAAAAATAATCAAAAACCCAAAATAAAAAAAGACTTTTCCTGCAAAAACAAAATATTGTATTTTTGAAGCATTTTTCAGCGGTAAGTTTTCATATTCAAACTGAAAAAACAAAACAAAAGCAACTAAAACAGCTGCAATTATAAACCATGAAAAAGAAAAAGTATTTTCATTTATTTTTATGGATTTTGTAAAAATTGGTGGTATAATAAAGAGAGTACATAATAAAAGCAACTCTAGATACAAAAACCGTTTTTTCATATAATATATATACACTTTAGGAGTAATTTTGCATATAGCTATTGTTTTAGGAATTACATTTTTGGTAGTTCTTGTGCTTACACGAATATTAAGATTTTTCAGTGGCCAGATTAAATTTTTTTCAGCAGGGCTTGATCAGAAATTTGCGCTTCCAGAAATTAATACTTTGTGGAAGCTTGCAAAGCTATGCGAACTTGAAGAACCAACCGCACTTTATTATTCGGTTCCAGCCTTATCAAGATGTATTACACACATCATAGAAGAATCTCAGGCAAACGGAACTCAGGACACTCCAAAGGTTCAGGAGTTTCTTTCCAAATTATACAAATACCGCACAAAGATTGAACTGGAAGCAGAACAGAAAAAAGGCCTGGATTCAACAAAAGGACTTGATAAAGGTCAGAGACTTCGCGTTATTTTTCCGGGCAAGGGCTTATATGAGTCTGAAATTTTAAATAACGGCCGTGAATTAATTATAAAGCTTCCGACACAAAAAGGTGTTATAAAATTTAAAGGTGAAGAATGGGTAGGCCAGGACATCAGTGTTTACCTCTGGCGTAAGGGAGATGCAAATTATGTATTTGACGCCCATGTTTTAAGCACAAGCGTATTCAATGGACTTTCGTCTCTTTTTATTACACATTCAGACAAAATGCTTCGCGCACAAAAGCGTCGTTCAGTAAGATGTGAATGCCATGTTCCTGCACAGTTGTATATCATAAACGAAAAGATAGTTAATTTTTCTACTGTAGAAACAGCACCAGGCTATCGCTGTATTCTTGAAGACATCTCCGAAGATGGCGCTATGATCCGCATTGGCGGCAAGGCTGTTTCTAACATAAGCATTAAGCTTCAGTTTGAACTTGAAGAAACATTCATCCTTATGTTTGGAATTATTAAAGGCGTTGAATATAATGCAGAGATAAATCAGTCGCGCATTCACTTTGAATGTACACACGTAGAACCGACAATGAAAAACTTTATCTTAAGCTTTGTATATAAGGTTCTTCCTGAAAAACAGAAAGAGATTCTTGAAGCTATTACAGAAACAGAAAACGATGCAAAAGAAATGGGTGACTCTCCTGACGATGATGTATCTTCTGAAGACGAAAATGGTTTTAATATAGGTGACAGTGTAGCTAGTATTGCAAATGAAAATGCCGCTTCGGTAAACCCTGATATTCCAGTTGTTATTGATGAACCAGAAATTGAGACCTTGTAGGAGTTTTTTTATGAAAAAGAATATATCGTATTTTTTAATAACTTGTGTGCTTTGTTCGATAGCTTTTTCTCAGAATGAAAAAAACAATCCCGAAATTAAATTTATAAAAGGAAATATAAGCGATAAAATTTCAAGCGTAAAAGACGCAGATAAAGAATATTCTTCAAAGCTTTCTGTAAAGGCAGTTGATTTTGTACTTGAAAACATGGACATCTTAAAGGACGACCGTGACCTTGCAGGACTTGCAATTACAGCAGTCTTTGCTTTTCCAGAATCAGAGTTTAATGCAGACAAACAGCTGACAGTAAATAAATTTGGTTCAATTTTTTACGGCTTTGCAGATAAAAATGTCAGAATCAGCGTTCTAGATAAGATGATTTCGCTTTCAAAAAATTCAGCAGAACCAGAAATTATCGCCTTTGTAAATACCTATTTACGAGGCGCAAGTGAAGAAAAAAACGATGCTACAGATGTAGAAAAAAAGGCCATTCAGGCAATTGCCGAAATTGGAAACAACGAATCATTTACAATTTTGTACAACTGTTATCAGACAAAAGTCTGGCCGCAGTTTGAAAAAGACATAAAAACTGCAATAATTTCTCTGTCCGACAAATCGACAGAAGAAATTATGACTATCATAAAAGACGCAGATTTTGCCCAAATGAAGCAGATTTCTGAACTTTTTATTGAAAATTCACAAATTTCTGCAACTTTAAAGTCAGAAATCGCCGAAAATCTTCTAACTAATTGTATGATAAAGGTTAGAGATTCTTCAAAGATTTCAAAAGAAATGTCTTTGTTTCAGCTGTCTTGTGCAAAAATCCTTTACGAAAATAAATGGACACGAAGTTCAGCTTTAATGACTTCTTATTTTGAAGTTGCTAAAAGTGAATTTAACGCAGGCTTTTTAACTGAAAAAGAATTTTCTGATGCAATTCTATATGTTGAATATACTGCATCAAAGGATTCTGTTAAGATATTTACAAAATACCTTGGAGAGCTCAACAAGGAGATTGAAAACGGCAATCTTCCGGCAGTAAACGTTGTTTCTGCATTAATCAAAGCTCTGGGAGCTCTGGGTGACAAATCTGCATTTGATTGTCTTTTGTATACTACATATCTTAATTATCCTGAAGAAATTGTTGCTCAGGCTCGAAGTGCTCTTTCGAGTCTAAAATGGTAGCTGAAAAAAAAACTTTAATCATTCCTTTTAGTGCAGTAATTCTTGCAATTGCTGTTTATTCAAAGCTTTGTCCTCTTCCTTCTGTAAACTCAATCAAAAGTCTTACAAAGGCCGAAGACATTATTTTTTTAACCGGCAAAATCTGTTCAAATCCAGTAAAGATTTCTGACAGGTATTATTCTACAATGCTTAAACTTGAAAGTTGTAAAAATGATTCAGGTGGTTTTGCAGACTGCAGCGGTAAGTTTAAAATTATAATTCCTTCAGAATTTGTCGAAGCGTTTTATCCACAGAAGTTATATTCAGCCTTAAAGAAAAAACAGAAAATTTCTGAACCAATTGAAAACGGTGTTTTAATTTCTGCGCAAGTTAAATATATTCAGCCTAAAAAAATTAATGATAAATTAAACGAAGCATATTTTTTAGTTGAAGATATAAACTCATGCGGTTTTAAAAACAATTTTTTATCTGTATTACAAAAATGGCGGGCGTATTGCAGGCTTGAGTTTAAAAGATTAATGTCCGCGTGGGGAAGGGCCGGCGGATTATTTCTGGCACTTTTGTCAGGCTCAAAAGAATATCTTGAAAAACGCACCGGAAATTTATTCAGATTATGCGGACTTTCGCATATACTTGCACTATCCGGAATGCATTTATCACTTGTGTCTTCAATTGCACAAAAGTTTGGTTCACACACAGAAAAGAAAAAGCTTGCACAAATTTTTCAACTTGCAACAGTCTGTCTCTTTGTATGGTTTGCCGGACTTTCGCCCTCGCTATTGCGAGCACTTATAAGCTGCATAATTCTTGCTGCCTGCAATATTTTTTGCATAAAACCCAAAAGCGGAATATATGTATTGTCGCTTACATTTTTAATTCACACATTTATCGCACCACAGGATTTATCAAGTGCAGCTTTTATGCTTTCTTACGGAGCACTTGCAGGAATTTTTATATTTTCTGAATTTATTAAAAATAAAATTTCTTTTACAGTACCGGATTTTATAAACGAAAACTTAAGTGCTTCTATTGGAGCAAATGCATTTACTGCACCAATCTGCGTAAAACTGTTTGGCTTTTTTAGTCCGGCAGGAATTGTCTGCACGCTTTTAGTTTCTCCATTGATTACAATTTTTTTGTACTGCGGTCTTATTTTTATGTGCGTAAGTTTTTTTATTCCAGGCTTTGTTTTTATAGCCGGCTTTTTGATGAATGCGCTTTACTGGATAATCAGATTAATCGCAGGTCTTGGAAGTGTAATTCCTGTAGTTAAAGCTTGATATTGACAGGCAGCCGTTTATAAAAGTAATATCCGAATAGTGGAGTTATTACATGAGGTATAAATCTTGTTTGTTCTTAATAATTTTTTGTATCATCGTATGCAGTTGCAATAATACATATAATAATTTACAAAGAGCAATTGAAAATTCTGATACAAAAACATTTGAAATTCTCATAAGAAATTCCAAACATTTATCTCATGAAAATTTAATCTCTCTTGCGGAACATGCAAATACTAAAATAATCAGATTTGAGTTATTTAAGTTATTATGCGAAAACGGCTTGTCTGTAAACACAGCATTAAAGATGTACAATGGAAATTCTGTCTCAGAAAAAAAATTAATTTATCTTGCGTTTGAATATAATAATAAAGATTTTATAGAATATCTTCTTCAAAATAATGTAGATCTGGTTTTGCCATGTGGTAAATACCATGACTTTTTATGTTGTAATTTATATCACTTTGATGGACTTTATTTTGATAAAATATTAATGAATGTAAGAGATGAAGAGTGGAATAAAATAGACTACATTTCTGTGGTTGATTATTTTCTTATGAAGAAAGATTATAATTCCCTTGGTAAGCTGTTTCAAATAAAATCACTTTCCTCAATTCTGGAATCAAGTGAAGCTTTTACTGTTTTGATTGCAAAAAATTATTCTGAAGATTTATTAAAATACTTACAGAAAAATATTAATAAAATGAATTTTTCAAATGAATCTGAATGTATATATTCTGCAGTGATGTCAGGAAATTACCTGTCATTAAAATGGCTTTTTGATCATGGAATTTCATCTGATACAAAACTTAACTGGTATGAAGAACAGTGTTCCATTGATGAATATATTTATGAATATTTTCATCATGTCTCTGGTTACTCTAATGAGGAAAGGATAAAAATTATAAATAATTATTTATCAGTTCTTAAACAGTATTATTAATAAACTTGAAGCAGTAAAAAAGATGAAAAGGAGATGACTCTAAAAATGAAGAGACAACTGAATTTACATGATTCACAAATTTTAAAAATAATAATCAATCCGATTTCTAAAACCATGCAGATTATACTTTCTCATACGTTAGGTAAAATTATGGAAATAAGAATTCGATGTATCAAAAAAATTGAACAAGACAACATAGATTGTTTATCCTTATTCTTTGAATCCTCTGGTGGTATTGATGATGCGTTTATCGAAGAAAGAACGGATTCTACAATATTAATTTTATCTGGAATTATAAATGATAGTTTTGAAAAATACGAAATAATAAATTGGTCATTTACGATCTCTGCAGAGAAAATTGACTTCTATGAATTATCTACATCTGAATCTAATATTGATTTGTTATATGATAACGATTTTGTAAAAATAGATAATTTACTAGGTTGAATGATTTATTGGGGTTCACACAAATACAAATTGATGTGAGTAGAGCAAATTTGATGTTAAAACAGGTGTAAAATTAGCAAAAATCTGATAATATTAACCAGATTTGGGATAAAATCGGAGTGATTTTTTACGGAGGTACCGCTGAACCAGGACTAAAACTGAGGATTTTTTTGAAAAGTTGAGTGAATTGGGCTGAAATTCAAGGGTTATTAACATCAATAGCAATTGTTATCACTACGCGGCCAACAATCCCGTTAAGTATACAGATCTGGATGGAAGACAGAGTAGATATTTACCAGGTGGCGGAACAGAATTTAATACTCCTCCTAGGGGAGTTACTTATGATAAAGAGAAATATTCAAAACAAACAGATACAATATCAGATTTTGTCGATGGCATTGGAAGCCATGGTAAAGAATTAATGATATTGTGTGATAAACTATTTAACAACAGCAATTATTATAAAATGGCTCTAGAAAAACGGGCTGAATTACTTAAAGCTTTTATGCAAGTCATCTCAGATTTTTCTAACAGAGATTATGATATCAATCATAATGGTAAAATTGAAGACAACGAAGTTGATACTTTTGTAAAAGATGTTAATGAAACAATGGATTTTAACTATATGGAATATGATCTAAATGGAGAGCCAAATATTCAACGAGCTCCATATTCTATTTCAATACCAAAACTTTCTTCTGAATATGCTAAAAAAATATTAACTGAACGTATGAATCAAAAACAAGAAAAGATACAAGAACAACAAAGAAATCAGGAGGAAAATACAAATGAAGTACAAAATTAAAATAATCTTAGCATTTCTTTTTCTATCTGGCAATCTTTTTGCTGCTACGATTAATTGTCCGGACGGCTCAATATATAAAGGCGATATCGTTGACAATTTGTTTCATGGTTATGGGGAACAAATCTGGGATAATGGTGATTATTATAAGGGGAATTACAATAAAGGGCAGTTTGATGGAAATGGAATATTAAAAAACGGGCCATATCTTTATGAAGGCACTTTTGAAAATGGCTGCTACAACGGAACTGGAATATTAACTTCAGAATTTGGATATAAATATATTGGAGATTTTAAGAATAATCTTTTTGATGGCATGGGCTTTTTGCAATATTCATCAGGAGAAAGCTGGAAGGGTGATTTTTCCAAAGGGAATTTTAATGGAATGTGTATTCATACAATGACAAATGGAAAAAAGGAAACTCAG
>JAILNY010000188.1 GCA_024691105.1 Treponema sp.
TAGTCATTATATCCAACAAATAAATATAAAATTATTAATATGAAAACAATCCCAAAAGAGAATAGTTTAATATTATTTTTACTCATTCTTCTGCACCTTGCTTATCTGTTCCATCTTTTTGAGGATTCCATTTGTAAAAATCCCACCTTCTGAATGCCATACCAAAAGCTGAAGTAGCTTCTGGAACAGAAGATCCTTTATTAATATTCATAAAAATATCTTTTTTGAAATTATAAACACGGTTTTGTATATATTCTCCGCCATAAAAGACTGAATTATATTTTGAACTACCTCTTTCTATATTGCCTTGTCTAATTCCAAAACAATCTCCTAAACGAATATTTATTACTTGAATATGTGAATATTCTCCATCTTGTGGGCCCCATGGAGTTCCTATATCCATACAGATTAAATCTCCCGCTTGCATTTTTGATATATCTATATCAATCGTATTAAATTTTAAATCACACGCACCTGTTGAAGATAATACAGTTTCCTTAAATTCTTCAATTGATGAAAAATCTTCGCTATTAGATGAATATGTTCCGGTTCCATTTGTAATTGTTATTGGTAAATTATTTTCAGAGGCAAAATCTATTAAAAGACATAACGATAGGTCTTCGCATGTAAACTTTTGATTGTTATTCTGATATTGTTCAATTTTAGAATCTACATATTGTGAATATTGTTCTATATATTCAGGAGTCCATTCATTAAAACTATTCCAAGCATCCCTTCCATCAGGATCTGTATACTTAATCGGATTATTAGCGGCATATACATACAAATTGCTATTGATGTGACTAAGCCATGCTTTCCAGAACTCACATTTTTGTCAAAGATCTGCACATAAAATATCAAAATCCTAAAAATTTTTCAACTTTTCCCAAAGAAAAGCGGACATTTTTTAATTAAAAAATGTATGGCTTTATTTAACAGAAAGTACAAGGATTCTGTTTTTACAAATTTGTTTGGCAGTGACCGCGACGGAAAGAAAAACTTTCTTGACCTTTATAACGCACTCTCCGGCAATGACTACAAGCTGGACAAAGTTTCTCTTGAACGCAAGGTTATCGAGCAGTCGCTTTACAAAACTTTTAACAACGATGTCAGTTGGGAAATTGATGGTAAGCTCATCGTACTAGTCGAACACCAGTCTACAGTAAACCAAAATATGCCGTTCCGCTGTCTTGAATACGTCACCCGCATTTATGAAGAAATAGTCCCTTCAAGACAGCGTTATGCCGAAAAGGTTTATAAAATTCCAAACCCCGATTTTTATGTAGTCTATGTCGGTAAAGATAAAATACCTCAGGAACAGGAACTAAAGCTTTCCGATGCATTCTATACCAAAGACTCAAGCAAACTTGAGCTTGTTGTAAAAGTTAAAAATTGTTCAGACTCCCGATTATTGCCGATTGCAAAAAACTGTGATATCCTTAAACAGTATTGCCAGTTTATCGAAATTGTCGAACAGACTTACAACAAACGTTTTCCAAAATATTCATTTAAAAAGGCAATCGAAAAAGCGATGGAACAGGAAATCCTTAAAGACTACCTTAGCAGAAAATCGCGGGAGGTCATAAACATGCTGTGTGCAAAATATGATTACAAAATGGACATTGCCGTTAAACAGGAAGAAGCATTTGCCGACGGGAAAGAAGCCGGCGTTCAGCAGAAAGCCATCGAAGATGCTGTTATGCTTGTGAATAAATATAATGCTGATCCCAAGGTCGCTGCAAAAGATATGAATGCTCCTCTGGAATCTGTCCTGGAAGCCTTAAAATAAATCAAACTCGCGCTGGTTTACACTTTCGCCGCTGAGTCTCTTTAGAAGTGATACTCATATCAGTCAATATTGATTTGAATTTTTTATTCCAAGGTCTGATAATTTCCCGTAACTTCACTAGCGGCAACATCGTCGTATATTGATAATATATTCAAATCACCGTTATTACATATACATATTATCCAGTTTGATTTTTGCATTTTGTAATACTGTGTACATTTTAATAGCGACACATCAAAATGTCCGCCATGATAGTTACATATCTTTTGTGCTTCTTCAAGTGATAGACTCCATTTATCAAATGCATATAACTTATTTTTATAAAAACAAAACATAAAATTCATATTTATTCTTTCTTCGGGAATCATTCCTTTATTCCATATCTTATAAAGTTGTAAGTAATTATTATACCCTTCTTCAAATTCATATCCTTGTTTCGTTAATTTTTCTCTTACGGTTTCTATAGAATCTTTTATTTTCAAATCAAAAAAATATAAATCTCCGTCATAATCTGAATCACTAAGGTCATAAACAATATCCTCCGGCATAGGATTATGAGAATACTTGGTGATTCGCTCTTTTCTGGCCAATTGTTGAACCGATTCATTATAATAATCCACACCTTGTCTAATAAACTCTTCAATAATTTCAAGTTTCAACTGATATTCTTTAGAGTTCGATGGATAACTTAATTTTCTTAAAAATTCTGCAGGGCTCGAAGAAATTCCATCTTTCACATGATTTTCATCAAGAAAAAATTTATCTGCAATCTTAGCCTTATTTTGAACAATTAGATAATGTGCTTTTTCAATTTCTTCATAATATAGTGCCAAAATCGACGCCGTAATGCCATACTTAGTTTTATGATTAATGTCAGCCCTGCCTTTTTCTACAAGCATTTTCATTTTTTCAAGACTTATGTACTTTTCTCTATTTTCAGCATCATCATTTTTTTCCATAGCAGACATAACAGAAGATACTGGGTAAGATTTTGCAAAACTTATTGAATTATATATTGATTCCATTAATGGTGTGACAAGGACAGAACGAATGTCTTTTGTTACTTGATTAGTGCATACTAACTCTGTATCAGCACCGTAATCTAAAAGCGTTTCTACTAACTTAGTATTTCTCTAAGAATTATAAAATACAATTCGCGGAAAGCCTGATGCTATATGAAGAGCTGTCTCTCCAGAAATTGTTTTTATATTTGGATTAAAACCATTTTTAAGTAGTAATCTTACAGCTTCATCTCGTTCAAGTTCTACACCAAAATGTAAAACTGAGTAATAATTTTCCAAATAACTTCTTTCTATATTTTAATAATATTTATAATTCTCACCAAACGAAACACATTTTGTTATTATGAATTAGGCCTCAGGGTTATTATTCATTACCTCAATTATTTTTTGTTTTGCATTCTCAGAAATATTAAAACTACCATTTGGATAGACAGATATATAGCCCTCTAATAATTCAACATCATCTTGTTGAATTGAAAAATATAACATATCTGCATATTTATATTTTTCTCCATACAGTCTAAGGTCAAAACGATCTGTTATTTCGTATTCGTACTTTGGAATATAAAGTCGACTTACTACCTTTCCGTTTTCTTCAATAATTTCATACAAACTATTATTTTTTAAATACAAAATATAGTCTTTTGAAAAGGATAATTTTTTACAGAGTTGACTTCGTTCCTCTTTTGTATATAAAGATTTTAATTTAAATGGAACGAAAATATATTCAATTTTTTCTATGGGAATTATTCTAATATATATATCCCTATTTTTATTAATTTGTATTTTGAATGTTAAAAGGACATATATAATAATTCCCGTAATTACAATTTTTTTCTTCATCGGAACTGTACTCCATTTAACTTTTCAAAACTAATTAGTAAACAAACTCAATCCGATGTAAAAAATAATGTCGACACCGACAACGCACCCCGCATATTAATATAATTATAAATCCGGAAAGGTTATAAAGCACGGAATTTGTCTATGATTCAGCCTGAAAAGATTTTTTCAGAATTTTTATTTCAATATGTCATCAATTTTTTGATTTTTATCGCATGAAATAACCAATGAGCTACTAGAGGGCTCTACATATACACCCATTTTTTGTACAATTAAATCCTTTTCGCAAGGATCTAAATGAAAATGTTTACCTTCATGAAAATCATGAGCCAGTCTAATAAGTTCAGTTCCTAAACCTAGCATTGCATTTTTTGTTAAAAACATTTCTACATGGCAATCTTTTTGTAACTCATTTTTAGAATCATATACTTTTAATGTTAAGACATTATCTGAATTAAGTTCAAATAAATCATTCGTATAATTTTCGATGTCAACTACATATTTCAAAATTTATTCTCCTCACATAGAAAATTATAAAATATACCTTTATACTAAGTACATTTTACCACTCTCGTAATGAAACCACATCTGCTAATTTTACCTTAGTAAAATCTGAATCAGAAAATTTAAAATATTTTATTAATTCAAATAAATTGGATATCCAATTTCCATCCCTATCAACATAAGCAGAATATAACGTATCTTCCAAAGGGGCTTGAATTACTTCTTTTTTCAAGCTCTTTAATATTTCTAATCCTTGTAAAGCACCTGGCCAATTCAAATCCATAAGCAAATATATCAAATCATCAGCTAATTTTACCTTATCCTGATAACTTCTACGATTTATAACAACTACTAGGTTTTCCCAGATATCTTTTGATGAATTTCTTATGCAATTTGTAAAATCCCAATCCTCAGATTTTGACAAAATTTCAATTGCTTCACTTTGTTCTTTTTCAGAATTTTTCCAGCTTAATTGTTCTATATAATTTTTATAGTCGTTCATGTTTATCTTTATGCCTTGCCCTACAATATTTCTAATACTCTTCCTTTAGCAATCGTTGAAAATTCTTTAAGTTCAAACGTATCTCCAACTTTTATCGGGCAAATATCAGTTATTTTTATTCTTAATTTATACGTATTGCCTAGACATATCAATTCTGTATTATCAAATTCAATCTGGCAATCATAATTCTCGTTGCTGAAATAAAACAAGGGTCTAAAAGCGTATTTCGACTTAGGAATATTTTTCTTTCGTCCACCTTCTGATTTCAATAAAAAATATATGTATGCAATATATTCTTTCATCACAGAAAAATCTCCTATTCTAACTTAATTGAAAGTAGTAATTTGATTTTTAAGAACTTTTTTTATACCGGCAAGGCACATGCGACGCATCGCGTCGCGTATTGCAAGGAACCTACAAAACACATGCGCGCCATAAATGACGCGCTATCTGTAAGGAAGCTATTAACTTGTAGGTTCTGCGAATTAATTCGCAGAACCTACCAAGCACATACTCCGCTTCGCTCCGTTAGTGCAGTGTAAGATTATACGCGTTGGACCGCAAATTAATTTGCGGATCCAACTAAACACATCCATTCAGCCTCTGCGCATAATGTTTCGCCGACGTAGAGCTTTCCAGCCTGCTTAATCATTTTTGAACTTACGCGAAGGTTTGTAATCTCCATACGAGCCTTGTCACCCGGGCGAACCTGATTTCTAAACTTAACTTTATCAAGAGTTGCAAAAAAGAAAAGACTTCCATCAGGAACTTTCTTCTGATAACTTAACGCAGCTCCACCAGCCTGAGCCATAGTCTCACATAAGATTACACCAGGAACTACAGGGTATTCTGGAAAGTGACCTTTAAAGAAAAATTCATTTTCTGTAAAAACGTGTTCACTCACGCTTCCGTTATCATCGCATGAAACAATTTCATCTACAAACAAAAAAGGATCACGATGTGGTAAAAGACTTTTGATATCAGTTGTAACAGACATATTTTCTCCTATTAAATCGCCGGTCTTAAAACCGGTCATTATTACGCAGGAGTGAATTTTCCCGCGCCCATTTTTATTTTGACAAAATATAAATAATTGTCATTAGAATATTATCAGATTGAATTTAAAAATACAAGGGTGAATTTTTCAAGGATTTTTTTTATTTCTTTTAGCTTTGTCAGATCATTTTTGTAAATCATTTATCACTCTTCAACTTCTACAAAAAGATTAATTGATGCTGTTGAATCAGAAGCTGAATATTCTCCGCGCATATTGCCGCTTCCAGAAGTTAAAACATATTCATTAGAAGAAACTGGCTCGGTGGATTTATTCAAATTTACAGAACCTTCAACAGAATTTAAATACGGAGAAGTTTCTTTTAATGTTGAAAATTTTGCGCTCTGATTTTTTCTGACTGAATATGAACCGCAAGGCGCAGAAAGTTCTCCGGATTTTTGCGTAGAAGTTCTCCATACAGAAACCGTTCCGCTCTCTGCATCGACACGCGTTGAAGCAAAATAATTTCTCACCCCAAACACAGTTCCGCGAACCGAAGCGGTAGCAACCGGACCTCTCACAGTAAAATCTGCCCGGCGATCCTGCGTCTTTTTAACCTCAGACTTTACAGAACCCGCTGTAAGATTTACCTTAACAGTATCGCTGCTTCCATTTTCAACAAGCTGCTCTAAAGTAATTCGACTCAACGGAGCAACCGTAATTTTAGAATTTTGATTTGCGCTTACAAGCTGCAGGACCGCCTCAGACTTAAACCCAGTCTGAATCATCTCGCCTTGATTAATTTTCTCGCCAACATTTATATCGCGCCACGCGCCCTGTCGCTGCACCTGAACTTTTCCAGAAACTGAAAGCACCTTTGCTTCAATAGAAAAAGCCGACATACAAAGTAAAGAACATATTACAAAAGTCAAAATTCTTTTCATATAAAATTCCCCCTTAACAATTAAAACGAAACTCTTGCGCGCACAGACAAATCAAAATAATTAACATCAGTTTTGTTAATATCAAAATACTGCTTCCATCCGACAGCTAGCAAAACATCAGAAACAATCTGCCAGTCACAGCTTAATTCATATTGAACACCTTTAAGCTCATAATTTTTATTTCCGTCAAAGGCAATGTCTGCGCCAGCTTTTATAAGAAGATTTTCAATCGGCTTATAAGTTCCAGACAAACCAGAAATTAAAATTGAAGAATAAGTCGGCTCATTAAAAGAATTCAATGCCGCAATATTTGTAAAGCCTGTAAATTTTTGACCTGCAAAAATACAATTAAGTCCAATCGAAGCATTTGAAAAATAATAAGCAAGACGGCCATAAACAAGTGGAGAAACGACAAGAGGCTTTGCTTCTTCATTTACAAATCCGACAGATGTAATAACATTATACAACAGGTTTCCATAAATCATTCCGTAAAGGCAAACCGTCGCATAATATCTGTCGTATTTTTTTTGATCGATTCTAAAACTTGCCATTCCCTGCACTTCTAAAGTCTGCCCTGCAAAAAGATTAGGAAGAGAAACCGTTGCAATTGTATTAATATATCTGTCTGCAAGGGAATAAACCTTGGATGAATCAGCCCCCTTATAAAAAGATGAATTTATCATCTTAACAAGATTTGCATTTAAGAGACCTGTGTATGCAACATAAACAGATGCATCAATTGCCTGATTTTTTATGCGCGCAAAAATTCCATCTGCATTTTGAGCATAAATTATCGATGACAAATCTCCCGTAAAAAAACGGCCCGTATCTAATTCAAAAGTAAATGCATCAAAATCTTTTTTATAGAAAAGTTTTAACAAATCAATATCAAGATAATTGAATACGCTTTTTGTATTAGATTTATATTCAAACTGATACATTCCCTCTGCAACAAAATAGTTTTCAGAATTTTTTGAAAGAGGAGTTTTTAGCCAGAGATAAACAGAATCCTTCTGATCGATATACATTTTTTTTGCTGCATCAGTTTTTAAATCAGAATCATTTCGCAATAAAAATCCGTAATCAAATGCAAAACAATCTGCGCATAATAAAATTGCAAGAATAATAAAAATCTTTTTCATTTTGCATCCTCCGTCGCATTCTCAGTCAGGCTGTTAAACAACCCAAGTGCATCCGCACCGCTGACTTTAGAATCCGGATCTATATGCAGAGGAATATATCCGCGTGCAACAAATTCTTTAAATGTATAGCGAGGAGATTTTTTTGAAACTGAATAAAACAAGCCGCCTTTTACATTAAGTGTTTTTGCAAAAAGCGAGCACAAACACTTAAGTGAAATTGCATCATCGGCTTTGTCATTTTCAGAAAAATATCCTTTTTGTTTTAATAATTCAAAAGCCTGATTTTCTGAAGTTCTGTCATTACTGAGTGACATATAAGATGCGGCAAGGTAAGCAGCCTGCGCATTTGTAATTTCAGT
This sequence comes from Treponema sp., assembly GCA_024691105.1. GTDB lineage: Bacteria > Spirochaetota > Spirochaetia > Treponematales > Treponemataceae > Treponema_D. The sequence goes on from JAILNY010000188.1 coordinate 8,100, forward strand.
TGTATCAATAATTTTTGTTATTGTGTCAAAATTCTGTGCAAAAGAAAAAGTCTGAACACATGCAAAAAGCGCAAACGCAATCAAGATTTTTTTTATCATAATTCACCTTCTATTAAATACAGCAGGACTTTTCTGCGCTGCAAATTATTAGTCAAATATCAAAGTGTCTGCTATAATATTATACATCAATAATTCTATTTTTTATAGTACGGAGAATCAAAATTGAAAAAATTCAAAACAGTTATTATAACAAGCACTGCAATTATTTTTTGTATAATTCTTTTTTCTATAGGTGCGCTGCAAAATGCTGATTACAAATTTTATGATTTTCTGTTGAGTTTAAGAAAGTCGCCGGTCGAATCTAAAAATCTTCTTTTAGTCGAAGCAGACAACATTGCACTCGAGCATATCGGACCGTGGCCATGGAAGCGCGACGTTTACGCAGACATGCTTTTAAGAATGAAAGAACTCGGAGCCCAAACCGCAGTTTTTGATATTGAATATCTTTCACCTTCCAACTTTCCAGAGTGCGACCAGTATTTTTCGCGCGCAATTCAATTTTTTGGAAACACCTATCTTACAATTAACACAAAAGAACTTGATATTGAATATTCAAATGACGACATCGATTACGCAAACAGCCGTTTTCTTTTTGACGTAACTGGCAAAAAAGATGAAATCCTTTTTGGAAACCGCATCACCGCTTACGAAACTGTTCACGACACGACACGCGGCTTTTCTAAAATTGACTGGAATGATAAAAAATCTTTTGAAGATCTTGCAATGGGTTTTTCCCCTGCAATGAATCTTTTTGTAAGCCGCGCAAAAGGTGCAGGCTTTACCAACATCGTAATCGACAAAGACGGTGTAAGACGTCGAGTAGAACTTTTGTCATATCAGGAAAGCCTGAACAAATCAGTAGCCCAGCTTGTATTAAGTCCGCTTTTAGCACAGCTTGAACCTGATTCAATTATCCGCACAAAAAATTCTCTCATCCTTAAAGGAGCACATCTGTCAAATCCAAAATCGCAGTCGTCTTCAGACCAAATTACAAAAGACATTAAGATTCCACTTGATCAATACGGCCGCATGCTTATCAACTGGAATCACGCAAAATACAAAGACGCCTTCCGCGCAGAAAGTATTTTGTTTTTAAACACAATGGATAGAATCGAAGAAAATATTTATGCGGTTTTGCAAAATCTTGTAATAGAATTTGAAGACTGGTCAAAAGAAAAATATGATGCAGAAATAGCAAAAAATTATCAAAAGCAGGCAGCCCTGCTCTGCCAGAATTATTCAGAAATTTTAGAGTTCAAAGAATTTCTTCTTTCAATCTGTGACGGCTACGACATAGAATCAAATGCAATTAACGGCGGCATTCCACAGGAATATTACGATCAATATTTTTCACTCAGAAAACAATATTTTAATGACGTTACTTTATTCTCAGCTTTTAACCAACTAAGCGCTTTAATCAAACCGGAAGAACTGCAGCAAACCTGGGACACACTTACTCACGAAATAAATTTATACAACGATATGTTCAATGAAAAATCAAAAATTTACAAAGACGCGTTCTGCATCATCGGTCAGACTGCAAGTTCTACAACCGACCTCGGTATTACGCCTTTTGAGCGCGCATACCCGAACATCGGCACACACGCAAACGTTTACAATACAATCATCAATCACGATTTTATTACTCCGCTTAACGGTTTATGGGGAATTTTAATCGCAGCACTTCTTACACTCGCAATGACATATTTTACAGAAAAGAAAAAACCTCTCGTGCAGAACCTTGCAGGCATTTTATCGATTGCGCTTATTTTTGTAATACCGTTAATACTCATGAGAGCCGGCGGCATCTACCTTCCGTCGAGCGCACCGCTTTTAATCTCACTGACTTCATACATCGCAATTACAATCCTGCGCTTTACCACTGCCGAAAAAGGCCGCCGCTTTTTAAAGACCACGTTCGGCGCCTACGTTGCTCCGGCCATTGTCGATCAGATTGTAAAAAATCCGGAGCTTGCAAACCTTGGCGGTAAAAGCGAATATCTTACAGCACTCTTTTCTGATGTAAAAACTTTCTCTGGTTTTACAGAAGTAATCAACAACGAAGAAGGCGAAGAAAAAGGCGCCGAACGTCTTGTCGAAATCCTCAATGAATACCTCGGCGCGCTCAGTAACGCAATCATGGATCACAATGGTACAATCGATAAATA
>JAILNY010000074.1 GCA_024691105.1 Treponema sp.
ATCTTTAAGTGTCACAAATACTTATAAGGGCTCTGGGAAAACTATGGAAATAATTGTTGATGGTGCAGACACTGTTTCTACTGATATAAACAAAATGATTTTGTCCGATGAAAAGACAGATACTTCTGACAATTCTTACCATACAATTAAAGTAAGTATTACTAAGGAGCACTGTGCCCCGGTTCCTGTATATGAAAAACGAATTTATGTTCAGATGAAGCCTGTACCTTTGTGATGACAAAAAAGACAGATTATCTTCGCATAACATCTGATTTAAGAGAAAGTAGTGATAATATAGCACAATTGAATCGTAGAATAGATCTTAGCGAATTAGTGGGTTACAAACGTAATAATAGTGATGACAAATGTAATATAGATACACGAAGCAGCGACGTATTCCTTAATATATACTTCTATGCAGGTGATTAATCCTCCATTCCCTTGAAACATCTATCAACCTTGTGATATTATAGGTAAATATGAATTATGTTGCACAGAATATGCCAGAGGCCGGAGACACGGTCGTTGTAGGAATGTCGGGCGGGGTAGATTCAACCTTAACTGCCCTTATGCTCAAAGAAAAAGGCTGCCGTGTTATCGGCGTTACAATGTCTCTCTGGGACGGAAGCATTCCCGAAGTCAAAACTGACAAACCGATGAAAGAAGCCTGCTATGGACCTGGCGAAGAAGAAAATATCGATGAATGCAAAAAGTTCTGCGCAGCTCATGATATCGAGTATCACGTTATCGAAGTAAAAGAAGAATATAAAAAGCGCGTTCTGGAATATTTTAAGGCAGAGTATCGTTCGGGTCGCACACCTAATCCGTGCATTCAGTGTAACCGCTATATAAAATTTGGTGCACTCTTAAACGGAATAAAAGATATCGACATTAAATATGATTATTTTTGTACGGGGCATTATGCAAAGATTGTCCGTCCTGAAGGCGGCATTTTTGGAACAGACAAAACGCCATGCATGATTGCAACGGCTGCAGACCTTTCTAAAGATCAGACTTACTTTTTATATAGAATTCCTTCGGAGGTTCTTGAAAAAGTAAGATTTCCGCTTGCAACAATGAAAAAGTCTGAGGTCTTTGAACTTGCGCACCGTGCAGGACTTGAAGCGGCTAACCGCGAAGAAAGTCAGGATTTTATCGGTGAAGAATATTTTGACATGCTCTTTTCTGATAAACCGTCGGTTCCTGGCGACATAATCGATCTTGACGGACACGTTCTTGGCCGTCACCGTGGAATTGAACATTACACTGTAGGTCAGCGCCGCGGTCTTGGCGTTGCCGTAAACTATCCTGTTTACGTTCAGTCGATTGACGCAAAGAACAATGTCGTAGTCCTTGCTCCAAATGATGCTCTTAACTCAAGTGCGCTTATCGCAGATGATTTTGTCTGGCCGGGAGATATTGCTCCAGAAAGTGAATTTGAAGCAAACGTAAAAATTCGACTTGCAAGTAAACCTGTAAAGGCAAAAATCAAGCGCTACGAGGTTGAAGTCGGCGATGACTTTGCTTATAAAGGACAGCCGTATCTTGTGACTTTTGAAGAACCTCAGCGCGCGGTTGCTCCGGGGCAGAGTGCAGTGTTCTATAAGGACGACGTGATCATCGGTGGCGGCGTCATTGCCCGCGCGATAAAATAACCTCATTTTCTCGCAGCTACCCGCCGTGACTTTCTGCGCGGGCGGCAAACCGACCGTCAAACTTTCCGCATGCATAGTTGAAAAATTCCTTGTTTCCATTTACAATTAATAGTATTAATTTTAAACTTAGGGATTTTATACATTATGCCTGATAATTCAGAACAGAATAAAGTTTTATATAAACCGGTGATTACTCCGATTAGATTTGGTATCGACGTTGGTTCAACTACCGTAAAAGTTGCAGCTTTAAGCGATAAAGATGAACTTTTGTACAGCGCCTATGTGCGCCATCGTGCCGACATCAGAAGCACGATTATCAAAGTTGTAAATGATGCGCTTGATGAATTGCAGAAAAAACTTTCTGCCGGAGAAAATCAGACTCTTTCTGTTAAAGTAACAGGTTCCGGTGGACTTGCAGTTTCTCAGTGGCTTTCGGTTCCGTTTATTCAGGAAGTAATTGCTGCAACGACAGCCGTTCGTAAAATAATTCCACAGACAGATGTAGTAATTGAACTTGGTGGTGAAGACGCCAAGATTACATATTTTAAAGGCGGCGTTGAACAGCGCATGAACGGAACTTGTGCCGGCGGAACCGGTGCATTCATCGATCAGATGGCAGCCCTTCTTGAGACAGATGCTTCAGGATTAAATGAACTTGCAAAAGGCGCAACTACTATTTATCCGATCGCGGCCCGCTGCGGTGTATTTGCCAAAACTGATGTTCAGCCTTTAATCAATGAAGGCGCCCGCCGCGAAGATATTGCAGCTTCGATTTATCAGGCAGTCGTTAGCCAGACGATTTCTGGTCTTGCCTGCGGTAAACCGATTCGCGGTCATGTAGCGTTCCTCGGTGGTCCATTACACTTTATGGATCAGCTTAGATACCGCTTTATTGAAACTTTAAAGTTAAAAGATGACGAAATAATTGTGCCTGATAACTCGCAGCTTTTTGTTGCGGCGGGCGCCGCCTATTCTGCAGAGAGAACCTACATCTGCGGGCCGGACGATAAAAGCAAGGGATTCCCGACCTTAAAAGAATTCCGCGAAAGCTTAACAAAACTTGTCGGGGCAGAGCTTTCAGAAGTTCAGCGCCTTGAGCCTTTGTTTACTACCGAAGAAGAACTTGAAGAGTTTAGAAAACGTCATGCGCTTGAGGTTGCCCTCCGCGGAAACCTTGACGAAGCAAAAGGTCCTGTATTCTTAGGACTTGACTCAGGTTCTACAACGACAAAGGCTGTCTTAACTGACAAAGACGGAAGAATCCTCTGGAATTATTATACACACAATGCCGGTAATCCGGTTGATATTGCCGTAAAGATGTTAAAGGAACTTTATGCGCGTCTTCCAAAAGATGTTTATATTGCGCGCGCTGTTTCTACAGGTTATGGCGAAGCATTGTTCCAGGCAGCGCTTGGTGTTGATGCCGGAGAAGTAGAAACGATTACGCACTTTAGGGCAGCTGATTTCTTTGTTCCGGGTGTTGAGTTTTTGCTTGATATCGGTGGACAGGATATGAAGTGTCTCAGAATGAAAGACGGTGCAATCGTTTCGATTCAGCTTAACGAAGCCTGTTCTTCTGGATGCGGTTCGTTCCTTGATAACTTTGCGCGCACGATGGGAATGGATGTAAAAGAATTTTCTCAGATTGCGCTTATGGCAAAAAAGCCTGTTGACCTTGGAAGCCGCTGTACTGTATTTATGAACAGCCGCGTTAAGCAGGCACAGAAAGAGGGTGCAACTGTTGCCGACATTTCTGCAGGTCTTTCTTATTCAGTAATTAAAAATGCTTTGTTCAAAGTTATTAAACTCCGCAAGGCTTCTGATATTGGAACAAAGGTTGTCGTTCAGGGTGGAACATTCTTTAACGACGCGGTTCTTCGTGCATTTGAAAAAATTGCGGGCGTAAATGTATTCCGTCCTGACGTTGCAGGTCTTATGGGTGCTTACGGTTCTGCATTGATTGCAACTGACCAGTGGATTGATTTGATGACTCCAAAACCGGGTGAGCCTGAAGGTACTGTTCATGATGTGCGCTCGGGTATTGCAACAGTTGAAGAGCTTGAAAACTTTCATGTTGATCTTGATTTGCGCCGCTGCGGTAAGTGTCAGAATAATTGTCTTCTTACTATTAATACGTTTACTGCTACAGACAAAGACGGCAAAAAAACGGCGCGCACTTTTGTTACAGGAAACAGATGCGAGCGCGGCCTTGATATCGGCGGCGATGCGCAGATTATTGACGCAAGCAATAAAGAAAATACAAATATCAAAGTAGATGCCAAAGATGAAGTTCCAAATCTTTTTGCATGGAAATATAAACGCGTCTTTAATTATGTTCCGTTAAAACCGGAAGAGGCTCCGATGGGCGAGGTTGGAATTCCTCGTATTCTCAATATGTACGAAAACTATCCGATGTGGTTTACGATTTTTACAAAACTCGGATTCCGCGTACGCCTTTCGCCTCGTTCAACACGCAAAGTATACGAAAAAGGTCTTGAGTCAATTCCGTCAGAGTCAGTTTGTTATCCAGGAAAAATTTCTCACGGTCATGTTGAATCTCTTTTGCAGGCCGGAGTTAAATTCATCTTCTATCCTTGTGCCCCTTACGAAAAACAGGAAGACGATGGAGCAGGCAATCACTACAACTGTCCGATTGTAACAAGCTATCCTGAAGTTTTGCGCAATAACATTGATGCATTGCGTCAGGACCCGAGCATTCTTTACATGAATCCATTCCTTCCGATTTACGATAAAAAGCGTCTCGGATATCGTTTGTTTGAAGAACTTCATCCGCATTTTGCATCGATTACTTTTGAGCAGGTAATGGAAGCTGTAGAAGCCGGCTGGAAGGAAGAAGAAAGATTCCGTGAAGACGTTAAGGCGGCAGGAGAAGAAGCTCTTGAAAAAATCATCACTAACGGCGTAAACGGAATTGTTCTTGCAGGTCGTCCTTATCACCTGGATCCTGAAATCAATCACGGAATTCCTGAAATTATTAACGGACTTGGGCTTGCAGTATTTACAGAAGATTCACTTGCGCAGTTTGGTTCGATTGAACGACCGCTTAGAATTATTGACCAGTGGGTTTACCACAATCGTCTTTACAGAGCGGCAAGCTTTGTTACCGGCATGCCAAATCTTGAACTTGTTCAGCTTACATCTTTTGGTTGTGGACTTGATGCTGTTACAGCAGATCAGGTTGATGAAATCATGAAGGCAAAAGGCCGCATGTATACATTGATTAAGATTGACGAAGGAAGTAACCTCGGTGCAGTGCGTATTCGTATACGAAGCCTTATTGCAGCCGTTAAAGAACGCGAGCGCAATCATAAAAAATATCCGATTAAGACAAGTGCTTATAACCGTCAGGTCTTTACAAAAGAAATGAAGTACAAGCATACGATTATCGGACCTCAGATGTCGCCGATTCATTTTAGAATTTTACAAAAGGCGTTCCAGTACTCGGGTTACAATTTTGTAATTCTTGATGCAGTAGATCCAAAGGCTGTCGAGACTGGATTAAAGTACGTTAATAACGATGCCTGCTATCCGTCGATTCTTGTTGCGGGACAGATGATTGCCGCTCTTGAATCCGGTAAATATGATTTAAATAATACTTCGCTTGTAATTACACAGACTGGTGGTGGTTGCCGTGCGACAAACTACATCGGCTTTATCCGCCGCGCATTGAACGATGCAGGCTGGGGACATATTCCTGTAATCTCAATGAGTGCACAGGGCTTTGAAAAAAATCCTGGCTTTAAATTTACTCTTCCGCTTTTACATAGAGCGCTTATGGCAATTATGGTCGGAGACCTTTTGATGCGTCTTTTGTACCGCACTCGTCCTTACGAAAAAGTTCCTGGAAGTGCAAATGCGCTTTATGAAAAATGGAATGGAAAAGCACAGACTGCAATCAAGTCTCTTTCTATAAGAAAGTATCACAAACTTCTGCGCGATATTATCCGTGACTTTGACAACCTGCCGCTTCTGCCGATTAAAAAGCCTAGAGTCGGAGTTGTTGGAGAAATCCTTGTAAAATTCCACCCGACTGCAAATAACAAGATTGTTGAGACTCTCGAAGCAGAAGGCGCAGAATGTGTAATGCCTGATCTTGCAGACTTCTTCTTCTATTCTTTCTCAACTGGTATCTTCCGTCACGAACAGCTTGCGTTCCCTAAAAAGACTGAACGCAATGCAAGACTTTTTGTCTGGTTCCTGGAATTGTATCGCAACAAGATGAAAAAATATCTTAACAAGTCTCATCGATTTGAAGCACCAAACTCGATTTATAAAATGATGGACTCTGTTGATGATATCGTTCAGCTTGGTAACATTACCGGCGAAGGATGGTTCTTAACTGCAGAGATGGTTGAACTTATTCACTCAGGCGTTCCAAGTATTGCGTGTGTTCAGCCGTTTGCATGTCTTCCTAACCATGTAACAGGTAAGGGAATGATAAAGGAGCTGCGCCGCCGTTATCCGGAAAGTAACATCAGTGCAATTGACTATGACCCGGGAAGCTCAGAAGTAAATCAGCTTAACAGACTTAAGCTTTTGCTTTCTAATGCGCCGGCGGGTAAGCATCCTGATGAAAATAAAGAAGGAATGATAGAAGTGCGCACAGGCAAAGGCCGTCACTCTAAAGTTGAACTTGTTAAGCCACAGGTTAAGCTTGCAGAAGGAGCTGATGTGTTTACAGATCCTGAGCCGGTAAAACCAGAAATGGTGCCGCCGGCGCTGTAGGATGGTGCAGGACGCGCGAGGCTTAAAATAGGAGGTGGGGAATGAAATATTCTAAAAAAGGATTTTTAGCGCTGCTTGCGTCATCGTTTTTGATGGTGCCTCTTTTTGCAGAATATAATTCATTTGATATTCCTGATTCGGGGGAAATTAGAAAACAGATTGCCGATGAATGGTTTTTTCAGGATCTGGATGTGATTCGTTCATATAATATTCAGATAAGAAAAAATCGCATCGGAGAAAATTTTCAGATAAGTCTTGAAGAGCAGAATAAACAGTTCATCGTTTATGTTTCGCCAAAAACAAGTATGCAGGTTGATGTTTATGACAACCGAGGAATGCATACTGTTACAGAAGATTCTTATCCTGTAAATGCATTTGGTTCGATGATGTATGTCAGAAACAAAGAAGACGGAAAGCCTTTGTATATGCGTCTTTATGTTTCTAAGAACAGCGATGTTTACGTACAGTTCAGACCGCACAAAAATGTTACTTATGCTGACTTTGTTGTATTTAATGCTTATGCTGCGCAATCTGTTCCACTTGGAATTTCTTTTGAAAAAATTCTTACCTCAAGCATTTCAGAAATTTATTCACTTACAAAAAATTCTTTGCCGTGGAAGTATGTAAAAAAATTCCCGGATCAGTATGATTCAACTTTGGTAATGATTCAGACTTTGCGTGCATGTCAGAGTAAAATTGCATACGAAGATGATGCAATGTATGATGAATATGGAAAATCTGTTTCTATTATAAATGGAGCACCTCATATCTGTGATCAGAAAAACGAAGGAAAATTGATTTTGTCTTCGTGCGGATATGTAAAGTGGGTTGTAGATGGAATTGTTGAACCACTGGCAGGAAGTTATTTAAAACGTGATCCGCTTCTTGAACCGACTGTCGAATATAAAGAAATAGGATTTCAGGGAATTTTAAATTCAACATTTAGTACAAACTTTAGTCTTGACTGGACACGTAATATTGCAGCCGGAGCTTTTTCTGTAAGGGCAAAGAAAACTTATTATTACAAGGACACTGGGGTCGACGTAAAGGTTGAACCGTTTACTGCGATTTTTACCGACAAGGGTGTTACAAATACTGCAGGCTATATAAAGAATACAGGTTACAAGCCGGATAACCTTCGCGCGATTTTGTATTCGCTTGCGGTAACAGAACCGGAATATTTTTATCTTGCGGCAATCCGTCAGACAGACAGAAAGAGTCCTGAGGTAAAAGTTTTTAATGATGCGGCGGTAATTTTTCCGTACATCGATAATCAGGGATTCTTTAGAGTCGCTGTTTTTATGGATGGCGTAGAAATAAAATATGATGATTTTGAAAAGTTTCTTGTGCGGACAAAGGATTGTTTTGTTCATCTTGTAAGAGTTAAGGCAACAAAAACCTTTTACCCGCAGGAGATTAAACCTTTATATAAATAAGAAAATGGTGTATAATAGTAGAATATGTTGAATGATGTTAAAGTAATTGCTTTTGATATAGATGGAACTCTTTATCCTCAGCGGAGATTTTATTCAAAAATTTTCATTCACTTTTGGATGAACGTACGCTTGTTTTATCATTTTGGACGAGTTCGTAAAGCTTTGCGCCGTAGCGCTCCGCTTCCTGATTTGTACCGTTATCAGGCAATTTTGCTTTCTGAGAGAATGGGCTGTACTACGCCGGAAGCAGAAGATAAACTTAAAAAAGTTATCTATGACGCATTTCCTCATTATTTTGAGAAAATTCGTCCCTATAAAAATGTACTTGAAACTTTTAAGGCATTAAAAAATGCCGGATATAAAATTGCTATTTTGTCAGATTTTCCGCCGGAGCAGAAAGGAGAGTTGTGGGGGCTTTTGCCTTATTGCGACGGAGTTTACAGCGCAGAAAAGATTGGTTCACTAAAGCCGTCTAAGTATACGTTTGGAATTATGGCAAAAGAAATGGGTGTCCCGATGAATAATATTTTGTATGTTGGAAACAGCAGAAAATATGATGTCGAAGGTGCCAAAAATGCGGGGATGAAAACAGCATATCTGTTGCCATTGTGGAGAAGGCTTTTGAACCGGCCGTTAAAGGACGCGGACATATGCTTTAAAAACTATCGCCAATTTATGAAGATTGTGCTAAAATAAAATATATTAACTTTTTGGGTGGGAAAAAAAAGTGAATGCATTTGTAATTATTCTTGTCTCTGTGATTGTTTCATCAATTTTTGCTTTGGCATTAAAATTGATCGACAAAGACAACAATTCAATGGAAAAAGTAAAACGTTATGCCGACAAACGACAGGCGGAATTTGAAGCTTTTTTTAACGAGAAAGTTAAGCAGCTAAAAATGCATTCAGCGGAGCTTGACGGTCAGCAGCAGCAGGCAGTTGCCGCTGTAAGAAAACTTGATCAGCAGATTGGTGAATTTAAGGGAATGATTTCTTCCCTTGAAAAAGATACCGGCGCCGTTCACGTAATCGAAAATAAAATCAATTCTTATGGCAGCAAAATTAATGCCCTTACAGAAATGACTGCTGCGGTAGAAGATAATCTTATAAAGATTAAAAATGAATCAAACTATGTCGGCAAGGTTAACGACAAGATTGATGAAAGTAAAAAACAGCTTGAAAAACTTGAAAAACAGATTCCTGTTGTTGCGCAGGAATTCCAGAAAGTTAATGCAGAACAGCTTAAATCTATCGGCGTAGAACTTCTTAAAAAATATGATGAGCGTTCAAAAGAAATTGAAGCTGCTACAAAGCAGGCCGTTGCTCAGTATGACGATGTCAGAACAAAGATTAATTCTGATGTTGCAGGAATTTATGCAAATGCCGCAAAGAAGGTTGAAACACTTGAAGACGATGCATTTAAGCGCTTGAGTGAACTTGCACAGGAACGCGCTGCATCTTATAAGGCTTCGCTTGATGAGTCATACAAGAATCTTGAATCTTCTATGAGCGAACAGTTTGCAGCTGTTCAGAGTCAGATTGAAAATTCAATTACTTCTGTAAATGAAGAACTTAACAATAACATCAATTCAATAAACGATGAGCTTTCTGGAAATGTAAATGCAGTTAATGAAGAATTGACAAAAACAATTGCAGACATTTCCGGAGCACAGCAGTCTCTTGAACAGCAGGTTGCTCAGATGAAGCAGACTGTTGAACAGCAGGTTGTTCAGATGCAGGAGCGCTACGATGTTCTGTTTGACAGTTCAATAAAACAGGCTGACGATAAAGAAAAAGCCGCTTACGAAAAATACTCGGCTGCTGCCAAGGCTCATATCGAAACCTTTAAGACAAACGTTGAAGAAAAAATTCATACAATGCAGGATACAATCAAACAGAATCTTGCTGACCTTAAGGCTCAGACAACATCTTCTGCAAAAGATGCCAAGGCTGCAATTGCAGAACTTAAGGCAAGTTGTCAGGAAGCAGTTGCAGAAGCAAAGTCTTCTAATAAAGAGATGGATGCTCATAAGGCAGAAGTCGAAGCTGCAATCGTTCATTTTGAAAAAGAAACTGCTGCACGAATTGCAGATGTCAATAAGCGTCTTGAAGAAGCTGTCAAAAAGGCTGCAACTGCATACGATGCAAAGCAGACAGAAAATCTTGTTCAGCTTGATAAACAGCTTGAGGCTTACAAAAAGGATATGCAGTACAGATTCCAGCGGCTTGAAACGAGTAACGCTGACATCGATCAACTTGGAAAAGTGCTGCGTAAATCAATGATAGAAACTCAAAACCATGTTCTTTCAGACTTTAAGACATTTACGGATGCTACAAAGGTTCAGTCGGATAATCTTGCAAATCAGATTGCTGACCTTGAGTCTCATATGGAAGAGCTCAGAAGCGCTACTATCAGCAGCGTTTCAAGCCGCCTGTCTGACTTTGAGACCGAGTTTACAAATGATCTTAAAGAAAGAGGAGAAGCTCTTCAGAACGACCTTACACAATGGAAACAGAACTTTGATTCAAAGATTGACGACTTTACAAAAGATTACGAGACTGACCGAATCAGAATTGAAGAAAAGTATAACGAAGGTCTTGCAGAAAAGATTTCTGCTCTTGAATCAGATGCCTTTGGCAAAATAGAAAAAATTACTGCAGAGGTTCAGACTTCTGATAACAGCATTGCAAAGCAGATTGAACAGATGCAGAGTGCTGTACGTGACTTTGTAGATCAGTATAAAGCTGAACTTGAAACTGCAATCAACACTTCTGATGAAACTCTTAAGCTTGAAACAGAAAAGCATGCACTTAAGGTTAAGGAGAATATCGAAGATTACGAAAAGCAGCTGCTTGAACAGATTGATCAGTTTAAGAATGAGATGTATGGAAAGCAGGATTCAAGCCGTTCTACCATTGATGCTGCGATTGCAGAGTTTGAAGAATGGAAGGAAAAACTTGCTTCTCAATTTGATGAGTCAAAAGAATTCTTTAATGAAAAACTTGAAGGCGTAAAATCTGTCGCAGATGATAAGGCGCTTGAAGTTAAGAACGAACTTGATTCACTCGTTGACCAGTATCGTAAGGATACAGAAAACAAGCAGGAGGAGATTCAGCTTTCAATCGACAATCTTGATGATAAGACAAAATCTTCTATCAAAGAATATGAGAATAAATCAGAAGAAATTGTTGCGCGTCTCGAAGATATGTATGAAAAGATGCTCAATACAACAGAGCAGAGAATTAAAGTTCAGAATGATAATTCAGAAAAGAAAATCAAGACTCTTGTTGAGCAGATTGAAAAGGCATCTAATGATAGCCGTGTTCGTCATGCCGACATGGTATTAAAGATTCAGAATGATCAGAATGATTTGCAGACACGTATTAATGATTTGAACAGCGAGATAAAGGAAGTTTCTTCTTTGATGTCTGTATTTGAAAAAGCAGAGAATATGAGACGTCAGCTTGATGATGAAATGAAGATTTTGTCTCAGACTTTTGAAAAAGTTGACGGCTTTAAGGTTGCTGCAGAAGCATTTAAGAATCAGTTTGATGCATTGTGCAGCATGAACAACGAAGCAGAAGTTCGTCTTGAAAAATTTAACACTGCACGTAAACAGATTGATGCACTTGAAAAGAATTTTAATAAGATTATCATAATGTCTGGCTCTATGGATGATAAAATCAGAGAGCTCCAGTCTGCGAGTGATGACCTTCAGTCAATGGAAGTAAAGGTAAGAAACTTCCAGGAGTCTTTGACCGGCATTTCTATGAGCTATGAGCGTCTTGATAAAAAGGCCGAAGTAATCGATCGAGTTTCGCTTGATGTAGATAAATCGTTTGAGCAGTTAAAGCAGCTTGAAACACGTATTGCAAACTGTAACCGTCAGGTTCAGTCTTTGCCTGAGGAAATTAAGGATGTTCAGAAGAATGTCGATGTTCTTATGAAAAATTCTAAGCACCTTGATGTTGCTGTTGAAAAACTTGACTCGCTCAATGATATGCTTAAGGATACAGAAGAACGTATTGAAAGAGTTCAGAACGATAGGGAAGGACTTGCAAGAGCTGAGGCTCGTATAGCAGATCTTTCTAAATCTGTTGATTCTAAGTTTACGGCACTTAAAGCAATTACAGAGGCTGATATTAAAAAGTCAGGTTCTTCGCGCTCTTCAAGTCGTGGACCATCGCCTCGTAAGAGAGAAAATATTCGTGCTCTTAAACAGCAGGGCTGGACAAATGAAGAAATTGCAGAAAGCTTAAAGGTTACTCTTGCAGAAGTTGAGCTTGTTCTTGAACTTCCAGAGTAATAAGTTAATAAAGTGATTTAAGAAAAGTTTTAAGTAAATATATTTAATTAAAATTGAATTTAAGACGCGCGGGTTTTAAGTCTGCGCGTTTTTTATTTTTTAAGAAGACAGGTTGCAAAAACTTCGATACAGTTGCCGTTTCCGACATCGCCGAGTTTTTCACCTGTCTTTGCTTTTATAAAAATTTTATCTTCTGACTCATCGAGTGTCTGGGCAATCGATGTAATTACCTGGTTACGATAATCTAGGAATTTTGGTTTTTGTAAAAGAATTACGATGTCAAGATTTTCAAGAGACCAGCCGTTATTTTTAACATCGGCCCATGCAGCGCTTAATAATTTTTTTGAGTCGGCATCTTTATATGCAGGATCCGTGTCTGGAAAATAACTTCCGATATCTCCAAGGTGACTTGCCCCAAGAACAGCATCGGTTACAGCGTGTAATACGGCATCTCCATCTGAGTGACCATCTTCTCCCTTTTCGTAAGGAATATGAATGCCGCCTAACATAAGTTTTCGTCCTTCAACAAGGACGTGCTTGTCATAACCGAGTCCTGTTCTTATCATAGAGTTTTCCTGCTGTAAGTCTTTTGAATATGTAATTTTTTTGTTTGTAATTTCGCCGTCAAAGACAAAGGTTTTATTACCGGAATATTTGTCAAATATTTCTGTATCGTCTGTGTATTCAATTTTGTCATCGTGCGCTTTTTTGTGACAGTAAAGGATTTTATCAAACATAAATCCTTGTGGTGTCTGTACTGCACGCAGAGAACTTCGCAAAAGATGATTTTTAATAAAACCGTCCTGATCAATTTGTTTTTGTGTATCAACAACAGAAATTGCAGGAACGCTTGCACCATATTTAATTGTGTATTCAATCGAATTTTTTACCAGTTCTTCTGATAAAAAAGGGCGGGCGCCGTCGTGTATTAAAACGTAAGCTGGGCGAGTTTGGGAGTTGATGTCTAAAAAGTTCAGCGCATTATAAACAGATTCCTGTCGAGTTGAGCCGCCTTCGACAAAAAAGATGTCGATTTTATTTTTGGTAAGATTTAAAATTTGTGGATTTTTATAAAGAGCAATTTGGGCCTGCTCTTTGTTGTATTTTTTATCGCCCTGTGGAATTACAATTGTAAGACTTGAAATTAATTTTGTTTTTAAAAAAGAGAGGGCGGCTTCTGAAAGAACTGTTCCATTTTTAAGTGGAAGGTATTCTTTTTTTATGCTGCCGCCCATTCTTGTTGATGAACCGGCTGCGACTATAACAAGTGCAATCTGTTCCTGATTCATATCACTATTTATTCGTCGTAGTCATCATCAAAATCATCGTCTGATTCATCTTCTAATGATTCTGTGTCGTCATCTGACTCGTCATCATCATCGTCGTCGTCATCATCACGAGATCTTCTTCTCTTCTTGTCGTCTTCTTCATCTTCCATGTCAAAGTCATCATCATCATCGTCATCCTGTGCAATGATGTGTTTAACTTTTGGAGTTGATCCTGGTGGTTCAAGTTTTTCATGGATAAGATTTTCAATTTCTTTTTGTGTCTTTCCTAATGCAAAACTGATTTCATCTTCAAGAAGCTTTTTTGCAGAATCATAGAGTTTTCGTTCCTGAATAGGAAGTTCTTTAACTTTACTTCTGTTGTAAAGACAGCGTACAATCTGTGCGATGTCTGCAATGCTTCCTTTTTTGAGAAGCTCAAGGTTCATCTGGTAGCGGAGCTTCCAGTCCGAAGTAATAGGTTCAAAATCTTCAGAAAGCATGTTCAATGCTTTTTTTGCTTCTGCAGGTTCTACGATTGAACGGATTCCCAATTCCTTTGCATTATCTACAGGAACCATAACAATCATGTCAGATACTTCAAGGTAAATTTTATAATAGTGTGCTAATTCACCGTTGAATTCTTTATCAAAGATTTCTATAATCTTTCCAACACCCTGACTAGGGTATACAATTTGTTGATTGACTTTAAATTCTGTCTTAATTCTCGACTTAGCCATATTTCTATTATAGCAAAAATGCGCAGCTCTTGCAACGATTCCACTTTTAATTTATTATCTTACAATATTTATGGAAAATTTTGACGATATCACAGACGAATCAAAAATCATTAATGAATCAGAAATCACAGACGAAAACATTACAGATGAAGCAGAAACAATCAGTTTTGAAGATTTAGGTTTAGATGAAAAGATTTTGACAGCAATCGAAAAGAAGGGGTTTAAGACACCTTCTCCGATTCAGGTTTTGGCAATCCCGCGTCTTTTAGGCGGTGATTCAAATGTTATTGCACGCGCACGTACAGGAACAGGAAAGACGGCCGCCTTTGGGCTTCCTCTTGTACAGACCTTGCGCGAGAGAAAGGATTGTGTACGCGCTCTTATTCTTGAGCCGACACGTGAGCTTGCAGTTCAGACTGCAAAAGAAATGCAGTCCTTTACAGAGGATGCGCTTCCGCATACATGCGTCGTTTATGGCGGCGCAAGCATGGGGCAGCAGATTCGTGACCTTAAGAGGGGAACAGAAATTGTTACAGGAACTCCTGGTCGCGTAAAGGATCTTATTGACCGTGGTGTACTGGACCTCTCTAAGATAGAATATTTTATTCTTGATGAAGGCGATGAAATGCTTGATATGGGCTTTATCGAAGACATCGAAGAAATATTTTCTAAGGCTAATCCAGACTGCCGCGTTTTATTATTCAGTGCGACAATGCCTGCTCCGATTTTAAAAATTGCCCAGAAATTTATGGGTGAATATGAAATCGTAGAAGAAGAAGGTGTTCTTGAAGAACCTCTTTTAATTGAACAGCGTTACTGGATGGTGCGCGAAAGCGACAAGATTGAAGCACTCGTAAGGCTTATAGATTTGAGTCCTGATTTTTATGGTCTTGTATTTACTCAGACAAAAAATGATGCAGATACTGTTTCTAAGATGCTGGACGAAAAAGGCTACGAGGCTGCGGCTTTACACGGAGATATTCCTCAGAGCCAGAGAGAAAAGGTTCTTGGAAGATTCCGTTCTAAAAAGACCCGTATTCTTGTTGCAACAGATGTTGCCGCCCGAGGTATTGATATTTCGGGATTAAGTCACGTTGTAAACTATTCGCTTCCGTTTGATGCATCGACTTATGTTCACAGAATCGGGCGTACTGGAAGAGCCGGCTCGGCTGGAATGGCATTTACTTTTGTAACTCCAAGTGAGCGCCGAAAGCTTGGGTTCTTAAAAGCCGGCGTTGCAAAGGCAAGTAAGGGAGATTTGATTGAAGAAAAGATTCCGTCAATTGATGCTGTTCTTGAAGTAAAGAAAAATCGTATTCTCGAAGATCTGAAGAAAAAGGTATTAAAGCATTCTAAGCTTGATGAATATTTTGTAAATATGGCATCGCTTCTTTGTGGTGCTTCTGATTCTGAATCAGAACCAGAGCTGAGCGTGGAAGAAGTTCTGGCAAGAGTTCTTTCTGTAATGTACGGTTCTTCAATTGATAAAAAACGTTACGCTGTAATTAAGCCTGTTACAGAAGAACGCGGTGGCAGAGACCGTGACCGCAGCGTAAGGGTAAAACCAAATCAGGCGCGATTGTATGTTCAGCTTGGAAAAAAAGACGGATACAATGCTAAAAAGATTTCTGAATATTTCAGTAAGCTTTTAAATATTCCAAATCATCAGGTTGATAAAATTGATGTAGCTTCAACCTTTACTTTGTTAAATCTTCCAAAGCAGGCGGCTCTTAAGGTTCTTGAGATTTCTAAAAAAGACAAGAAATTTGTTCATGTTCACTTAGACTCAAAGTCAGAAAATACGATTAAAGCTGGTAGTGGACACGGACGTAGTGAAGGAAGTCGCTCAAGAGAACGTTCTTCTAAAGGAGAAGGACGAACAGGCCGCGCAAAGAGTTCAGCTAAAACTGAGCGAACAGGAAAATCAAAAAGCGAAGGCCGCGCAAGCTTATACAAGAAAAAGGCAAAAAAATAAGTGCATTGCAAATCAGCAAAGCACTTATGCATTTTGATTTTTATTATTTAATTTTTTTTGCAACATTAACCTGGCCAGAGTTTACACAGTATTCTTTGAGCCAGGTTTTTATTGGAAGAATCCAGTTGTCACCTGTAATTCCGACAAGAAGGAATCTCTCGTAAATAAAGTACATGTAGTCCTTTAGTTCTTTCTGGTCATGTTCCGGAATATCTGTTTTAATAAACATGTCACGCAAAAATTGAATCCCATCTTCTGCTGTAAAATACGGATGCAGTAAAACTGACATCATGTAAAGTGCTGCCGGAATACAGTTTACGCTGTGTTGTTTGATATAGAGAACCGTTTCTGCAATCTTAATTGCATCATCGTAAATTTCTTCAAGATAAAACTTTTTTTCTTCTTCTGTAAAATCAGTCGACTCCGCAAAAAGCTTTCGATAAAAGGCCCAAACAAGACTTACGACACTTATATGAAGACTTGGCACGCAAAGATAATGCGGGTCAAAAAAATGAATCATTCTAAAATAAAACATTTTGTAATAGCGCGGGCGCTTTGTCGTTGACATGCAGACTTTATACACGCGTGCTGCCGATTTATAAGTAAGCGTAATTTTTTTTACAAAATCTCTGATGATCGGCTTTGCTCTTTTTGGACCAAGTCTGAATAAGATCATTGTCAGCGGGCGAAGCCAGAACGCTGTAAAATCAAGATAGGTTCCGATTTTTTTTGGAGTGAACGGAATTTTATCATCAAGTTCATTATCCACTTTTGCAATAGGAGTTTGTGTAAATCCAAATTTTCTTGCAAATTGATTTAAGAAAAAGTGAACGAGAACCGTTTTAATAAAATAGATTCCGCGTAGACCGAGATCCCAGTTGGTAAAAATAAAGAGGAGTCCAAGGCCATGGTTGTAAGTTCGTATAGGTTTTATCTTGTTTGTCTTAGTCTTCACTGAGAATACCCGTTAAATTCCTTCCTGTTCCTGCTTGAGAGCATCCAGTCGGGAGAGCCGATTTTTATCTAATGTAATTGTAAGGTTTTTTTCCTGTGTTGGCAAGACCAGGCCTTTAGGTCCGTTTTTTGCACGGCGAAGATGCTTAACTTGTGTGTAGTACAAATCGGCCTTACCGTTTTTTCTTGCCTTTGAATAATAGACTGCAAGGTTTCCTGCGTCAAGCATTATATCAAGCGGAATTGTTTTTCCTGCGCGATATTTTACAAAGACATAGCCGCCTGGGCAGTCTCTTGTATGAAACCACATATCACTTCCGCGCACATGATGGCGTAAAAGTTCGTCGTTTTCGTTTGCATCACGTCCGACAAGAATGTACCAGCCGTCAACCGTAAAATCAAGTCCTGGATGAGTTTTCTTTTCCTGCTGCTTTGGCTTTGTGTCACGGCGGAGCATCTGTTCGATACGGACAGGATTGCGCTCGTTTTTGATTGCCTGGTATTCTTTTTCAAGGCGCTCGATTTTATCGCGGGTAAGCTTGATGTCCTGTTCAAGCTGGGTTAGGCCGGACTGTTCTTTTTTATAAGTCTCGTAATAGACTGCGGCGTTTTCGTGTGCGGATTTTTTTTGATCTATTTTAATCTGTACTGTACGGCCGGTCTCGTAATCGATGCATTCAAGATAATTTGAGCCCGGTACTATTGATGCGGCGTTTGAAAGAATTAAATCGCCCTGATGTTTTTTCTGTTCTGCAAGAGAAAATGATTTTTGTTTTTCTTCAAGCTTTAAAAGCGCGGCGTTAAGACGAGAGGAATGCTCGTTGTACCATTTTTCGGCTTTTTCAAGTAGAGCCTCGCGGCTTAAGGTGTCCGCATGTTCGCTGTAAAATAAGTCAACCTTTTCGTTAAAAGAAAGCTGGTCAAAAGAAGGGCGGCTTGATGCGGTCGAGCTTTCGTATTCTTCGCGGAGTTCTTCAAAGTCGCGGATTTTAAATTGACTTGCACGTTCAAGGTTTTGAGCGCTTAAGTCCGGCTCTTCGTAGCGGCCGCCTGTAATTTCGTCTTTACCAGGACGGCGGAACATTGAGTCTAATACAGTTCCATCTTTGCTGCATAAAATAATATTTCCGGCATTTGACCAGAGCCTTATATACATTAAAAATGAATCTTCGCCGTGCGTAAGTTCCATTTTAATTACACGTTCAAATCCAAGCTGCCTGCACGAAATTATTTTTGAGCCTTTGATTCTTGATTTTAAAAATTCCATAAAGCGCAGAGGCTTATCGTTTTTTGTAATTTTTCGTCGCGTTTCATTTATGCGACAGCTTTTTTGTGCTGTGCAGATCAAGACAGTTTTTGCAGTTGAGTTTTTGTAAGTGTAAAGGGCCAGAGTGTCGTAGCCGGGCTGAATTATATCCTGAATGAATGAGCCTTCAAGATTTAATTCATCCAGAATGACATTTATTTCGTTACAGTTTAGCGACATGAGACTGCTCTTCGTTTAACAGTTTTGTAAGCTCCAGAGTTTTGTGCGTCTGATTGAATAGTCTTTGAGCAAGCATCTTTGACAAAAAGATTCCGTAGTGAGGATTTTTTCTGATCATGTCAAGAAAGTCAATTTTAGGAATTTTAATCAGTCGGCAGTTTCCGCTTGCAAGAACGGTTGCACTTCGTCTGTCGTTTAAGAGAAATGACATATCTCCGATGAACATATCGTTTGGTGTAAGAACAGACACAAGCTTGCGGCCTGCGTAAACGGCATACTTTCCGGATACGATAAAGTAAAGATCGTTTGTCTGTTCGTTTTCGCGGCAGATAACTTCGCGGTCTTTAAATGTAACTGTTTCAAAGGTGCGCATTACACCCGGAATGTTGTTAGAAGAGTTTCTTAAGCATTTAAACTTGAGTGTTACCTGGTTTCCTTTTTCATTGTAAGAAAGTTTTCCGAGCAGTTCACTTGAAAGAGCAATGCCACGACCATGAAGTGCCTGCATTTCATCTTCTTCTGCCTGTTCTACTTTTTTCTGTGTAAACTTGCGCCAGTCAAAGCCGTCTCCGTCATCTGCAATTGTTATTGAACAGACTGCGTCTGCAAGAGAGTAGGTGACTGTAATTTTTCGGTTTGCGTATTTAGGGTCGCGACGGCGCTGCTGAATGAGAGATACGATGTCGCCATGTTCCATCATCCAGTCGGTTTTTTCCTGATAAGAAATTTCTAAGTTTCCGTGTTCAAGTGCATTATTTAAAAGCTCTGACAGAGTCATCTGTAAATTGAATCTGTCCTGTGTTGAAATACGGTTTGTATTGTAAAGATAACTTACGAGAAAGCTTGAATAAAAGTGAATGTCGAGTAAGTCGTTGTCAAAAGTAAAAGAAACAGATTCTTCGTTTCCGATGTCGTTCTGTAAACCGCGGTGAAAGATGAACTGCTGGTTTGCAAGTACGATTTTTAAAAGACGTGCAAAGTTCTGTTTAAACTCCTGAAGGGTAAGTGTACAGAGAATATTTGAGTCTTTTAAATCTTCGAGTGTCTGCTTTTTGCCTTTGGATTCACAGACTGCAATGATACCGCCGTAGTGGAGCCACGGATCAGCATTTATGGTTGATAGAATTGTGTCGCAGTCAGTATCTTTTGATGTGTAATCAAGGATTTTCAATTCCGGAAGTTCATAGTTAACGTAGTTAATAACCTTGTCAGTTTCCCAGAGATATTCACCATTAAAGTATCTTGAAAACTTTTGAATTTCTGCTTTTACTGTGTTAATTACTTCCGGATTGGAAGATATTGCTAATATTTTTTTCATAACTCCACCAACGACTAATAATATCTATTGTATCATATTTTAGTCGTTGTTGGAAGTTCTGCAAATTGCTTTGCCGTTAGTCATGCTTTACGGAACGGACAACGCGTATACCGCTGTATCGAGCGTCGTCATCAAAGCTAAAGCCTTCGCTGTTATAAATTGTCCTCTCGTAACGGAATGAGCCGCCCATAATTTCAATATTACGATAGTATTTTATATATTCATTTACATAATGTGAAATCTCGGATGCATTGCCGGACATATCATAAAGCCCCAGCTTATTCGGATCCTTTGTTTTTATATCCTGCGGTTTGCTTTTATCAAATACTGCAACTTTTTCTGGATCATCACTTCCGCTATATTTAAGCTTGTATTTTGGATTTGCTTCCATTGCGGCAAAAAGCCACTCTGTATGCAGAGGAAGTCTAAAGCCGTCAGAGTCTTCGTTTATGGTTGCTTCTTCTATGTTGTAAAATGGTTTGTAGCCGTACATAAGACTAAGCTCATTACAAAAATACATGGCAGTTTTTAATGACACATTTGTTATCGGTGCATTTGGAGAACTGTTGTAAAATTTTGAATTGTAATTATTTGAATCAGCTTCTTTTATCCATGGATTATAATGCATTACTCTGATAAACATTTCGTTAGTAATTTCTGAATCTGCAATTTCAAAATCAGAAATTTTAATAATATATTCATCGCCTTTTCTTTCTTCTCCGTCGTCATAACGCTTTCTGTATTCCCTTGCTTTTACAGGAATCATTTTAAGATTCTGGTCAAAGAATCCTTTTTGAGCGGCAAGCATTTCAAGATGTTCTTTATTGTGTTCTTCAATAAGTTTTTTCATCTCGTCATGATTTACTGTTCTTACAAGTCTTAATGAATTTCTTGTATAAGGGGAATGAGATTCTCTTGCAGAAAGTTTAACATCAGATGCATCTGTATGATGAAACCCACTTCCTTTAACTATATGGTCCGGAGCATAAATCTGTCCGAGAGGCATTGTTGTACTGTAATATGGCATTGAGTCATAGGCGCTTGTCATATAGCTTGTGTGTTTATCATAAAAGTCATCATGACTAAAATACTGAAAGTCATTGCACCATTCCTGACAATAGCCTGCAAGGTTATATATTCCCAGGGAATTTGGCTTTCCGGCGTCGACATTGAAAGGATGAGCATCTTTGATTGGACTATAGTACGACTCCCAGTCATCTTTGTTATATTCAAAAAAGTTTGTGTTTCCATAATAAATTACAGAATCAATATATACGCCGTATTTTAGAGATTTGTCAGTTGTTCCAGAGCGGGCAGCGTGTTCCCATTCTGCTTCTGTCGGCATTCTGAATCCGTTTGCAGTATAATCAATTGAGACTCCATTCTCCTTAAATGTATAAACCTTTTGTAATTTATATAATTCACTTAATGCATTGCAGACAGCAGCTGCATCATACCATGACAGTTCAATGTTTTGCCATGCATCTTCGTGTTTGCCCGAACCAGTGTAGTCATCTTCGTTAAAATAATCTCTTCCTGTTATTGCATAGAATAATTGTTTTGGCATAGGATACTCTGCCATTAAAAATGAACCAATCGTTACTTCTTTAAATTCATTATTTTCTGTATCAAGAGATTGAAGAGCTTTTCCGCCTTTTACATTTTTCATAATATCATTTACAGATCGTCCGAAACATTCTTCAAGCTTTGCAAGTTTTTTTATGCGATCTTTTTCTGTATATTTTTCAATTTCTTTATCTATCTCTGATATCTGTTTTGGATCTTGTGGAATATTTTTGCAAAACATGAAATAGGAATATTCAACTTCATTGTATAGATATTTGAACTCATTGTTTTTAGATTCATATTCAACATATTTATATTTATCTGCAATAAGACCGTTTTCTAAATTATAATTAATGTCTTGATTTTCTTTGATGAATATATTTGACATCTCATTAAGACAAAACTTTTCATCTTCAGTAACAAATCTAAAACCATCTGCATTTTTATCTGTTGAAATTTTTATATTTTTTACAGCGTTTTCATTAATGTCTTTATAGTCGTTGTCGCTATAGCAAAAGTCAATATTTTTTTCTATAAGAAGTTCTTCATCTGCAATAATATATTCTCCGTTTTCATCTTTAATCTGAATTATATAATACGGCTTGTAGCCAAGCATCGTACTTATTTTATTAAGATAGAGAATTGCATTATATCTTCTTAACTCTTCGTTATCGTCAAAGCGCGTCATACACTCACCGGCATATTTATCTGAGACAAGAAATACATCTTTTTGTGACAGAGGAAGCTTTGAAGTATAAATGCCGTCTATTTTTATTTCTTTTCCGTAGTAGTTATGATAAGTTGCCGGTTCTACCTTTACAAGGCGCGAATAAACTGCCTGTTTAATAAATTCCAGCTGGTTCTTTTTGGCAACTTCAATTGCTTCTTGTGTACGTTTTTTTGAGTCATCTGATTTTATTGTCCGGCAAATTCTAAAGCCAAATTTTACGTCATCATAATACAAGTTTAAAGATGTTCTTATTTCAACGTGCTGTGTTTCTTTATAGCTTCCACCCTTTAAAATTGCATATTTACAGTGAGTCGGGTCGCGTCTTTCTGGTCCTGTGTAATTTACTGTAAAGCATTCAGGAAAAACAGCATAATAATCCCATACAAGTTCATCAATGTTTCCTGACATATCATAAAAACCAAGTGAGTTTGGAAGCTTTGTTTTTACAGCCTGCGGACTTGTATAATTTGCATCCTCGCCATATATATCGAATACAGCAACGGCAAGCGGATTATCTGAGCCTGAATACTTAAAGCTTTCTTGATTAGATCCACCACGGGCTGCGTACATCCACTCTGCTTCTGTTGGCAGTCGGTAACCGTCTGCATCAAAATCGCATTTTAATTTTTCCATAAATAAATAGAACTCTTCGCTTTCCTTTGTCCAGAATAAATCCAGCTGGTCAAGAAGAGGTTTTCCGTCAACTGTGTAACATGGAGTCAGATTTTCTTTAATACTTAATTTGTTACAAAAGATAATTGCATCGGTGAATCGTCCAATTTCAACAGGTCTGTATTTATCCGCATGAATCGAAGGATTTGAATCCATAATCTCTTCGTATTTTTCCTGAGTGATTTCTGATGAGCTCATCATAAAATCGCTTACGTATGTTTTGTGCGGTCTAATGCTGTCATATGAAATATTAAAAGTATCAATCTGTTTATCTGTTCCAAGGGTAAACCATCCGCCCTTAACTGTAATCATGTTAAAAAGTTCAGGCGCTTCCTTTTTAATTTCTTTTTTTAATTCAGCCGGAGTTGAATTTCCTTCTTTATTATCTTTTGATTCAGCTCCATTTTTTTTGCAGGATGAAACTGAAAGAATAAGAAGAATTGCTGCGATTGAATAAAGTGTTTTAATGTTTTTCATAAAATGGTTCCTTTGTTTATATTTACTGATATCTGATTACTCTGAAAGTATGTGTAGATGTAATAGAATGTGTATTGCGTTTAGGGTATTTATATGTGGATGAAGAATAATATCCACTTGAGGTGTATTCTTCTTCATCTTTTCCACAGTGTGCTCTTACGACTCTTGTTTCATAAGTTCCGTATTGTTTATTGTTTGCATAGTCGACGTCATAAGCATTGTATCCGCCTTTTTCAAATTCAAAAGAATAAACAGGCCCTTTGTCGTAGCACCATTCATCACTGGTTGTATTCATAAGATAAAGAACATTTTCCTGCCATTCACTTTCTGAAATCTGCTCAGGATTATGTATTAATTTAAAATCATCTTTATTTGTGACAGAACTTCCGGCATAGTCCCATTCAATTTCTGAACAAAGCTGATAACCGTCCGCTTTTGCATCATACGTGATTGTATAACCAAAATCCGGATTTTTAGGAATATAGTTTTCTGTTCTAAGTAAATGGTTGTCTTCTATTCTTTGGATGTCAGTATTATCCAAAATATATTTGTCGTTAATTTTATAACATGGAGTCAGGTTTGCGATAATACTTAATTTATTACAGATAATCAGAGTTTCAATAAATTTTTCTTCAGCAAAATCGCCGTTTTTGGATGAACTTTCCATTTCGTAAAGAAGATCCTGTGCAAGTTGTTTATTAAATTTTGACTGCTGAATATAAAAAGGTTTTATAGTCCCTTTTTTTGTTACCTGCTTTTTAGCCTCTGCATCGTAATAGGTCATTGAATGTTCTTTGCCGGTAAATGCCATCATTTTTAAATATGTATCCATTTGTGATGCAAGAAGCTTTTTTTCTTCTTTATTCTTTTTAAGAAGTTCTTTCATTTTAGAGGTGTCTTTTGTGCGGCACAAGAAAATATATTCTGAATTGCGATAAGATACATCGAGTGAATAACCGTTTTCCACTGTTGTGTGATACAAATCAAAATCCTGAAAATAATCGATTCCGTGTGGAAAAGACGTCTCCCAGATAAGAATCTGTTTTGAAATGAAATAATCATTACACAAAGGAGAAAACTTTTTACCTTCGAGCATTATTACATTCATACATTCTGCAAGTGTCGGTAATCTGTATCCGTTCTTTGTATAATCACATTCCCAGTGTTCATCTTTTTTTATGTAACATTCTTCGAGGTCTAATAATCTACTTAAGTGATTAAGTGCGTCTACTGCATCATCATAGAAAATTGTTGTAGCCTCATCTTTTACAGAGTTTTCAGATGCTAAAAATTTTCCTGTAATAGTCTTATAAAGATAATTAGAAAGACATTTTTCTGACAGCTCATAATCTGCAATTTCTGCATCTGGGCATTTAAACTGTGAAGTTGAATACGACTTAAGTCCGCCTTCGTAAAAGTTCATTGTAACAAGTGAATTAAATAATTCTTTGACTGTTTTTTTTCTGGTTTCTTCCTGTCTCTTTTCGTATTCTTCAAACTGTTTTGTATCTGCACTCTGGAAGAGGCGAAGACAGAATAGCGGTGTCTCAATTTCTTTTACAGTACGTCTGTCAAGTTTGTCAATTTTATTTGCAATTGGAGTGCGGCCTTTTCCGGCGTAACGATAGATAACTTTTTGTCTTTGATTATTATTATTTACAGGATTATACATGTCGATTGTATAAAGCTGTTCGGTAAAACTATCGTCTGTCCAGTTCCAGTGAGTTTCATCAAAGTTTATTTCTTCGTTTGAATTATTTTGTGCTTCAAAAGAAATATATTCTGCTTTTGTCGGAAGTCTGTAGCCGTTAGCCTTTGGATTGCATTCGTAAACAAAAATAGACTCTGATTTATCCCACCAGCTTAGTTCAATTTTTTTTGTTTCAACATAGCACGGAGTAAGTCCGCACAATTGACTTAAGCGGTTACAAAATTCTATTGCCTTTGTATATTCAAGATCTGTTTTAGGTAAACTCTCGTCAATTTCTCCTTCTTTTGTAAGCCCGTCGTAAAGTTTTCCTTCCATGACAAAGTTGTAAAGCTCAGTTGAAATTTCTGTCTTTGCGGCATTAACAGAAGAAACAAAAATATTAATTTCATTTCTTGATCTGTCAGCATTTTCACCGGCAGTCTTATAAGAATATTCATTGCATTTAACAAATTCGATTTTAGAAAATAATTTTTCAAGATTTGTCTTAAACCATTTTTCATTTTCTTTTTCAACATCTTTTTGCAAAAGAAGATTAAGCTTTGATTTATCAATAGAAGCAGAACAACAGATTCTAAAACTTGTTTTTTCTGGTGTTTGAAGATTTGAAGAATTAAAAATGTATTCCAGTGCGTTTTCCTTAAACTCAAAAAGGCCAAGATTGTCAGGCTTTGTATGAGCGACTTTATGAATTCTTATATCGTTCTGATTATTATTGTCGTCATCGTAAAAATTATTTCTCTTTTTAGAAGCAACCCGTGGTTTTTCTGCATCAGATTTTTTTGAAATTAAAATTGATTCATCCGGAGTAAGAAGTCTAAAGCCTTGAGAGCCCTCAATCTGTTCAATAGAAGTGCGTCCTGAGTTTTCTGTAATTTTATAAGTCTCTTTAAATCCATAAGTCTTATTCAGCTTATTGCAAAAGCGGCACGCATCTTCGTAAGAAATATTTGTAACAGGAAGATCAGCATCTTTTTCTAAAGATGGATTTGCTCCCGTTATCTGTTCATATTGCGACTGCGTAATTTCTGTTCTTGAAACATACAGATGAAGTTTTTTATTTTCTTCTTCATCGGTAATATCGATTTCTACAAATTGAACTGGATTTTTAATTTCTTTTTTTGAACATGAAAAGAAAAACAACGAAACAACAATGATAAAATAAAAAATGGCTCTACAATTTTTCATAGAGCCATTATAAAGGATTTAGTTGATTGAATCTATATTAGCTTTCCCGGCCTTTACAAACGGAAGAACGTTTTCTTCTGCGCTGACCGTAACCTTTACAAAGCGAGGTTTGCTTCCGGTTTTGGCAAAGGCTTTTTTTGCCCAGTCTTTGTCAGTGTCCGCATCAATTGCTTCAATTCCAAAGCCCTTTGCAATCTGCAGTAAATCAGGATTCTTAGAAAATACCGAAGCACTGTAGTTTTTATCAAACAGATATTTCTGCTGCTGATAAACCATTCCGAGCGTTCCGTTTACAAAAACGATAACCGTTACAGGAAGATCAAGCTCTGCAAGAGTTGCAAGTTCCTGAATGTTCATCATGATTGAACCGTCACCCGAAATACATACCGTGCGCTTTTTTGGATTTGCAAGCGCGCTTCCGATTGCAGCCGGAAGGCCAAAGCCCATAGTTCCAAGTGAACCAGATGTAAGGAATGTATGCGGAGCTAAAACAGGGTAGTACTGCGCCGCAAACATCTGATGCTGGCCAACGTCAGTTGTTACGATGATGTCAGACGGTTTAAGGCCTGCACCTTCTGCCGCATGCGGAAGATTTGCAAGAAAGGCTCTCGGGTTTACTGCCTTTGATTTTTTGTCCTGACCACATTCAACTGTAAAAGAAGATTTTCGTAAAGCTGCCATCTCTTTAAGCCAGTGCGCACGGTCTGTTTTATTTTTTGAAGAATGTTTATCTTCTTTTATAAATTCTGCAAGGGCAGGTAAAGAAGATTCAACATCTGCAACAAGAGAAATATCTGCCGCAAAGATTTTATTAATTTCTGCGGCATCAATGTCGATGTGTAAAATTTTTGCATTCGGACAGAATTTAGACGCAAGGCCGATTGCTCTGTCATCAAAACGAACACCGCACGCCAAAACCAAATCGCTTTCGTACATCGCGCGGTTTGCCGCAATGCTTCCGTGCATACCAACCATTCCCATATAGTTTTCGCTTGCAGAAGAAACAGCACCGATTCCCATAAGGCTTGAGATTACCGGCATGCTGTATGCAGAAAGAAGAGATGCAATCCCTTTTGCGCTTTCCGGATTGTTACAGCCGCCGCCCGCAAACAAAACCGGCTTTTTTGCACTAAGCATAGCCTGAGCCATTTCTTTTAGAGCTTTGGCCATCTGTTTTTTGTCAGCGCGGAATTTTGCTTCGAGTTTTTTTGAATTTATTTTTGGCCATGAGTCAAATTCAACTTCTTCAAGCTGAACGTTACGAGGAACATCAATTAAAACCGGGCCCGGGCGTCCGCTTGTTGCAATTTTAAAACACATCGGAATAACGTCTAAAAGCTCGCGCGCTGATTTTACCATTACACTGTGCTTTGTAATTGGAAACGAAAGCCCAAAGGTATCAGCTTCCTGAAAAGCATCTGTTCCGATTAAAGAAGTATTTACCTGTCCTGTAATTGCGATAATAGGAATTGAGTCACAGCGTGCGTCTGCAATTGATGTCAAAAGGTTCATCGCGCCCGGGCCACTTGTTGCGAAACATACAGCCGGCTTTCCGGTTGTGCGTGCAATTCCCTGCGCAATAAAACCTGCAGCCTGTTCCTGGCGGACGAGGACGTGCTGAATACCGCTTCTTGAAAGCTCATCGTAAAGAGGCAAAATTGAGCCTCCCGGAATGCCGGCTACAAGATTAATGCCGTGCATCTTAAGTAATTCAGTAATAATCTGAGATCCTGTCTTTTTCATCTGATTCTCCTTATAAATTTTTTTCCGCCAGAAAAATAGTATTAAAGCGCGTGCAAATTACGCGGCGCTTAGTGTTAAATTTGGCATTTTAATTTGATTATGTCAATAAAGAAGGAGTTTAAAAATAGTAATATTTTGAAATATTTTTAATGTTTCTTCTTCGGCGACCACATATGTCGCGTCCAGACTGAATTTTACCTAGTGCGCTCTTCTCTGGCCGCGGGCCGGACGCCCGTGGGTCAAAACTCCGCCGAAAACAAAGGCCGTGCATCTGAAGCACAGCCTTTGTTAAAATTCAACCTGAAGTGCGAAGATTGCCGCGGTCAAAAAATCTATTTAAAAATCTCTTTGAATTTTCCAAGAAGAATGTCTGTTTCGATTCCTGCATCAAGGTCAGTGATTACGCCCTTTTTGCGGTAGAAGTCGATGAGAGGTTCTGTCTGTTCGCGGTAAACATCCATACGGTGAAGGATTGCTTCCTGCTTGTCGTCGTCTCTCTGATAGAGTTCGCCGCCACATTTGTCACAAACGCCTTCAACCTTTGGTGGTTTTGTTGCAACGTTAAAGTTTTCTCCACATGCCTTGCAAACGCGGCGTGTGCTCAAACGTTTGATTACGATTTCGTCAGCGATTGTAAAGTTTACGCAGTCAAGTTTGAGACCGAGAGTTTCAAGCATTTCTGCCTGAGGAATTGTACGAGGAAATCCGTCAAGAATAAAACCGTTTTTGCAGTCATCCTGAGAAAGTCTGTCTTTTACAAGTTCAAATGTAAGATCATCGCTTACAAGGCTTCCTGAGTCGATGATTGCCTTAACTTTTACTCCGAGCGGAGTCTGAGCTTTGATGTTTGCTCTAAAAATGTCACCAGTTGAAATATGTGGAATGTTATAAGCTTCCTTTACTTTTACTGCGAGAGAACCTTTTCCTGCTCCTGGAGGTCCTAAAAAAATAAAATTCATAATTTACTCCTTAAAATAAACGCGCATGACGCAAATCTGCGCCGCGCAATTTTTGTCTGAATGTAATATATCTATTTTACTGCTTTACAGTGAAATTGTCAAAAATGCAATTTCTGTTTCCCAGTTAAAAATCGTATGGTCAGAAGCGTTTTCTAAAAGACTTGAAATTTTTGGAAGGCTTGCATCTCCAATCTTTTTTGCAATTGCCGAAGCATAAGCCGACGCTTCAAGATTAAACCAGTTAGAAATTTCGCGTTTGGTAATACGGCGCTTTTCGATAATCCGTTCAACTTCGTAAGAAACTTTAAAGCCTTCATCTTTAAAGATTTTTACAATCGTATCATTGTCCCATTCAAAAAGCGGATTTGTCTTGTCGCCAAAAAATTCTTTCTCTGCTTCTTCCATCTGAGAAAGAAGAGTGTTATACGGTTCAAACAATTTATTGCCTAAAACCTGACTTGCAATCAGACGGCTTATGCGCTGGCCGTTGCATGGAATTTTTTGCGCGATGACAATGTTAAAGTTTTTTGCAAGAGGACTTGTTTCTTCTGGATGCGAAGCTGCCTGTTTAAAAACCTTTGCATATTCTTTAATCTGAGTCGCATTTGTAAAAGGACTTCGGATGAATATGTGGTCAAACATGATTCCTTTGTAAGCAAAAAGCTCAAGCATATCAAGCATCGATTTTTCTGCATCCTGAAATTCCAGAATCGGTTTATCAAGATTTCCGAGCGTGCGTGAATACTGCTCTAAAACTTCTTTTCCTTTCTGCGAACGGCACACACCGCAGGTAACGCCTTCCGGAGTTTTACGCGCAATTTCCCAAAGTAAAAGTCCGTCGTCTGCGTTCCAGATGAGAGAGCGGTCGTGGCGCGAGAGGGTAGCAATGCCTGTCATCGTGTCGCGGATTTTTAAAAGAATTTCTGCGCGGTTTGAATCGATTCGCGACTGCCATGATTTGTCGGCGCGGTCGAGTGCAGTTTCTTTGTAAGCATTTGTCGGACTGAACGTCAGGTTTTCTGCAACCTTTGTAATTCCGGCTTTAAAGTGTTCGTTCATCCACCATTCAGAAATCGGATTTGCACTAAATTCAGAAAGCTCGCCTGCACAACTTTTTGCAGTTGCAGAGCGTGAGTGAATTTTATCAGGAGCTGCATCATTGTTTTTTGAACCTGTAAGTTCCGGCGCAGACTGTTCACTTTGAGAATAATAATCTGACTTTTCCAGGATTGCCGCAATCTGTAATTCGCGTCTAGAAAGCACGTCGTTGCGGATTGAATTTTCGTAGCCCTGATTGCTTGGTGTATAGAACACGCGTCCCATGAGTGCATCAGGGAGATATTGCTGTGCAACCCAGTGATCGCGGTATGCGTGAGGATATAAATAGCCTGAACCGTGACCAAAGCCTTCGGCATCGCGGCTTGAATCCTTTAAGTGATTCGGCACTTCGGCATCTTCTTTTTCAACTGCTGCAAGTGCATCAAAAAATGCCATCGAGCTGTTTGACTTAGGACAGGTTGCAAGATAGAGCGCTGCATGAGCAAGATGATAGCGGCCTTCTGGTAAGCCGACTCTGTCAAAGGCTTCTTCGCAGGAAGTGACAACGCTGATTGCCATCGGGTCTGCAAGGCCTGTGTCTTCGCAGGCAGAGATGAGCATTCGTCTGAAAATAAAATGCGGATCTTCTCCGGCGCGAACCATTCGTGCAAGCCAGTACATTGCTGCATCCGGGTCGCGGCCTCGCAGGCTTTTTATAAATGCGCTTATTATATCGTAATGATAATCGCCGTCTCTGTCGTATAAGACAACTTTTTTCTGAATCGACTCTTCTGCCGCTTCTTTAGAAATATATATAGTACTTCCATACGACGGCTCTGGCGGATTACCGGTAGGATTCCATTTTTCGGGAGTCGTTTCGACTGCAAGTTCAAGCGCATTTAAAAGCGAGCGCGCATCTCCGTTTGCAGTATCGATTAAGTGTTCGAGTGCTCCTTCTTCAAATTCAACGTTCCAGTGACCGTAACCGCGCTCGACATTCTTGAGAGCCTGCGAGGCCGCTTTTGCAAGATCTTCTTTTGTAAGAGCCTTAAGCTGAAAGACGCGGCTTCGGCTGACTAAGGCTTTGTTTACTTCAAAGAAAGGATTTTCGGTTGTAGCACCGATAAGGATTATCGTACCGTTTTCTACCCATGGAAGAAGGGCGTCTTGCTGCGCCTTGTTCCAGCGATGCACTTCGTCAACAAACAGTATTGTTCGTTTGCCGTAAAGATTAAAATAATCTTCGGCCTGTTTGATTGCGTTTCTGATATCAGCGACGCCGGTTAAAACGGCATTGAGTGTTATAAAATAACTTTGAGTGTGATTTGCAATTACTCGTGCGAGTGTTGTTTTACCTGAACCCGGCGGCCCGTAAAAAATAACGGAAGTAAGCTGGTCTGCGGCAATGGCGCGGCGCAGAAGACGCCCGCGTCCTACAATGTGATCCTGGCCGATGTATTCATCCAGGTTTTGAGGTCGCATTCGTGCTGCAAGAGGTTCCTTTAATAAACTAGAATCCGAAAAAAGTTCGTTCATAGCAATCACATTGTAACACAAAATTTGTCTGGGGACAATAAAAGGCGCTCCCAGAAATGCGCGTCAACAGAATCACGGTTGTGCCTCTTGGGTTTTTGCATCGCTATTTTACGATAGCTCGCACCCGGCACAAAGTGATTCTGGCCGCTTGCTTTTCTTCGTGCGCCTTTTAGCTCACTTGTCTGTGCTTTGTATTGTATGTTAAGCCAGCTATGGCTGAACTATTACTCAATATTCCACTTGCCACGAGCAGGGTAGTAAGCCCACAAGCCTTCGTGTGTAAATAGCGCAGAGTTTGAACCTGTTCCCTTTACAGAAAGACCTGCGTAAACCGCTGTGCCGGTATGTGATAGGTTAGGATTTACTGCAAGACATGCATAGCATTCATACAAAGTGCTCAATGTACTTGAAAGATTTGAGTATGCAATTTCTGTTCCGTTATTAATATCAACAAGGGCAGAGCCTGAGTTTGTAGTTGTAAGAACAGAGTCACTCATTACTGCAATTCCGTAGATTGTAGAGCGCAAGCCTGAGGTAATCTGTGTATCAGTTCCGCTGATAGATGTTTTTTTCATCAGCCTTGTATTATCAGAATAATAGATTGCGCTTTCAGTTGCATCTGAACATGCCGCTCTGTGTGCAGAGCCATAGAAGAATACTGGTGTGCCGTTAAGGGAAGCACATGAGTAGGCATTGTTTGCTTCTGAATGATCTGAAACAGTTGTGCCAGCAAGAATTTCTCCTGTACCACCATAATTCAAAAAAGCTTTTCTATGTGTCGGATCAACAGAGTTTGTACACATAAGAATTACAACTCTATCCTTAGTGGTGTCCATCGAAAAATTACATTGTGTCCAGGTAGTACCGTCTGTGCTGCAGTAAAGCTTTCTTGAATCAAGCTGCATTTCGCCGTTGTTGTCATTCTTTTTAGAAGTTGTTGCAAGGGCATAAATATAAGTATCATCTGCGGCAAGACTTAAAATGTGTCCTGCAGGTGCACTGCGTTTTGTCCACTGACCGTGTTCTACACCATTTTTATTTTTTGAATAAATATTTCCGTTTGCAATGTAAAGGTCATCACCAAATCTTACGATTGAATAAATGTCGCCGTGGATTGTTGCTTTTTCAAGCTTTACTTCCTGACGTATTTCGTAAAAGATTGGATCCTGACAGCCTGTAAAAAGAGTTGTGCCGAGTAAAACAGCACCGGATAAAACTGCTGCAAAAAGTGCCGGAGTTTTTTTTGTATTTTTATGTGTCGTAAGGTTCATGTAAATTCTCCTGCGCTCTAAAAGTGATATCGTGCCGAAGCCGTCGCTGTAATTCCGAGATAGTAGTCATCCTTTGAGTGATCTTTATACCACTGTGGAAGATACATTACAGAGCAGGCAAGTCCAAATGACCAGTTTTCGTTCATGCGGTAAAAACAACCAGCTTCGCCTTTAATGACAAGGCCCGGAAAGTAGTTATACTGAAGATAGTTTTCTACAGCTGCACCGATGTCGAGTGTGATAGGAAATTCAAAACGCCAGACATAAGGCTGGAACGTAATTCCTACTGTCAATGGAATGATTGTAAAAATATTGCTTCCGATTGTTGTGTTGTAGCCGAACATTACGTCAGCGCCAACTGCAAAAAATCGGTTTAAAAATCTGTGGTAGCCGATGCTCAATGCACCGCCAATGTATAACTGGTTATCAAAATTTAATGGAAAAAGAGGCATCAGTTTTAATGCAATAAACTGGTCGCCGGCACCGTTTGGGGTAAGTCTTACTTCTTCGTCTTCGTAGTAATCGCCGTCATCAGTGTAGTCTTCATCTTCTTCGGCGGCAGAAGTTGTTGTAGCTTGTGCAAATATATTTTGCGGGGCGGTGAAGCATGCAAGAGCGCACGCAAGTAAAATCACCTTTGTAAAACGTTTCATAATTCCTCACAGATAGAATTTAAATAGAATTTTTGTTATATTTATTGAATAATACATTTTTTATTGTCTTTATTCAATAAAATTAAAATAAATAACAATTTGTTTAGTTACAGGAAGAATTTTATGAGCGCACAGATTATTGACGGAAAAGCAATTGCAAAAAGTGTGAGAGATGATGTTGCAAAAAAGGTAAGCGAGCTTAAATCAAAGGGAATAAATCCCTGCCTTGCAGTAATTCTGGTTGGTGAAAATCCTGCAAGCGTTTCTTACGTTACAGGAAAGCAAAAGGCTTTAGCCGAAGCCGGAATGACAGATAGAAGCGTTCATCTTCCTGAGAGCACAACAGAAGAAGAGCTTTTGTCTTTAATCGAAAAGC
This sequence comes from Treponema sp., assembly GCA_024691105.1. Lineage (GTDB taxonomy): Bacteria > Spirochaetota > Spirochaetia > Treponematales > Treponemataceae > Treponema_D. The sequence continues at coordinate 33,799 of JAILNY010000074.1, forward strand.
TTAACAACGATACAAGTGTAAATGGAATTCTGGTTCAGCTTCCGCTTCCAAAGCATATTAACGAAGACCGCGTGATTATGGCAATAAAACCGGAAAAGGACGTTGACGGATTCCATCCGGTAAATGTCGGAAACCTTATGATTGGTCGTCCGGGATTTTTGCCTTGTACTCCGCACGGGGTTGTCGTTCTTTTAGAGAAAATGGGAATTGAAACAAGCGGAAAGCACTGTGTAATTGTCGGACGCTCTAACATCGTTGGAAAGCCGCTTGCAATTTTGATGTCTTCAAAAAAAGTAAATTCAACTGTAACAATCTGTCATACAGGAACAAAAAACATGGCAGAAATCGTAAAGCAGGCAGATATTGTAGTTGCCGCTGCAGGTCATGTCAGCACTGTGACACGCGATATGGTAAAGCCGGGCGCTGTTGTAATTGATGTCGGCGTTAATAGAATTCCTGACAGCACAAAAAAAAGCGGCTTTCGTCTTGTGGGCGATGTTGAATATGAACCGATTTCAGAAGTTGCATCGTTTATTACACCGGTGCCGGGCGGAGTTGGTCCTATGACAATTGCAATGCTTATGGCAAATACTCTTGAAGCGGCAGAAAAACAGAACGGACTTTTATAGAGCGCGACGTTCGAGTGATGCGCGATTTTTAGGATTTTTTATGACTTATTTTTTTGAAACTTATGGCTGTCAGATGAATATTGCAGAGTCTGCCGCTGTTGAGCAGCTTTTGATTGCGCGCGGCTGGACAAAGGCAGAAGATGTTCAGACAGCGGATTTAGTAATTATAAATACCTGCTCTGTGCGACAGACTGCCGAAAACCGTATCTTTGGTCGCCTCGGATGGTTTACAGGCCTTAAGGCTCTCCGTGAAAAAAAGCCCGGCGCAAAATCAAAGACGCTTGAACTTGCCGCAGAATATGTCAAAGACAAGGCAAAGCCATTGACGCTTGTTGTAATGGGATGTATGGCAGAGCGTTTATTAAAGTCTCTTAAAAAAGATTATCCTGTTGTAGATTATGTAGTCGGAACTTATGCAAAAAAACAGTTTGGCGAAATTATAACCGCTATCGAAAACGGTACAAGTTCAAAAGACTTAAAACTTGTAAATGACCCTGACGGTTATGAGTTTTCTTCTATCTCTCTTGAACCGGGCTCGTTCAGTGCCTTTGTTCCTATCATGCACGGCTGCAATAATTTTTGTACTTACTGTATCGTTCCGTATGTTCGTGGCCGCGAAAAAAGCCGCAGCGTAGATTCAATTTTAAAAGAAATAGATTTTCTTTCTAAGAACGGCGTAAAAGAGATTACGCTTCTCGGACAGAATGTAAATTCTTACTCGTTTGAAGGAACGGACTTTCCGGCATTGCTTGAGATTATCTGCAATCATATAGAAGAAACTAAAAGCTGCATCGGCTGGGTTCGATTTATGTCGAGTCATCCAAAGGACTTGTCCGAAAAACTTATTGATGTTATCGCAAAGCGCAAACAGCTTTGTCATCATATTCATCTTGCAATGCAGCATGGCTCGACAAAGGTTTTGCGCGAGATGAACCGCCGCTACACACGCGAAGAATATCTTTCGCTCGTAAAAAAAATCCGCGATAAGATTGCAGACGTTTCGCTTACGACTGACATCATGGTCGGATTCCCTGGCGAGAGCGAAGAGGACTTTAACGACGTTCTTTCTATCATGAATGAAATTCTATACGAAAATGCATTTATGTATTACTATAATCCAAGGGAAGGAACTCCTGCCAGCATGCGCGAAGACCAGATTGATGTCGAAGTAAAAAAAGAAAGACTGCAGCGTGTTATTGATTTGCAGTTAGAGATTACTAAAGGTCAGATGGAAAAACGCGTAGGAAACGTTACAACGGTTCTTGCAGAAAGTGTAAGCCGCGATAACGAAAATGAGCTTTTAGGAAAGACTCCACAGGATGAACGTGTTGCTTTTGCCGCTGACAAAAAGCTTATCGGACAATTTGTTAAGGTAAAACTTGACAGCCTTAGTGGTAATACATTCCGTGGAACTTTAGCTGAATAAATATGAACAGACTGTTTTTATAGAGGGTGTTGATATGGTTTTTAGATTGATATGTTTTATTGCCGCTGTCGTTTTACTGGCGTTTTACACAGGCTTTAATCTTGATAACAAAGGGGACATCTGGTTCTTTTTTACGACCTTTAAAAATGTTCCTGTATTTATGAACTCTCTCATTTCATTTGCGTTTGGTATTTTGTGCGCACTTCCTTTTGCGTTTGTGCGCCGTTATAAAAAGTCGCGCGACCTTGAAGAAAAAGAAAAGAAAGTATCTGCAAAAAAACAGAAAAAGCTTTCTTCCGAGACTTCTTCTGACGTAGTGAATTCTAACAATGACGAATCGTCAAATTCAAAAAGAAAATCGATTTTAGATAAAATTCAAAAACTAAAAAAACAGCCTTCCTCTGCCGAAACTAAGACTGTAGATGAAGACTAAAGTCTTTTAAGGTAGTTTTAATGAAGAAATTTTGTTTTGTACTTGGATTTTTATTTTGCACCTCATTTGCATTTGCGCAGAACGGAGCTGTCAAATATATTGAAAAAGCACTTACGATGGATACTGTTGAAGAATCTATCGCTTATCTTAAAAAAAGCGTAGTCCCGCTTGAAAATTCGTGCGATTGCCGGATTCTCTATGCATTTATTGGTTCACTTTCGGAACAGGCATCCCTTTATTCTGAAGCCTCATTAGCTTTTGCAAACGCGGCAGGCTACTCTGTAGATCAGACTCAGATAAACTCGTTCGTATTAAAGACCGACGCAAAGCCTGCTGAACTTATTGTTTACAATCTTTTAAAAAAGACAACAAGCGTTCTTGTTCTTGATGCAGTGCGCTGCTCGTTAAATGCAGGAGATTCAAAGACTGCATTAAATTATCTTAATTCTTCTATAAGAAATTCTAAAAACGAAAAAATCCTGGCAAAGATAAAACTTTACGAATTATGGGCCAGGCTTTGCGACGCAGAAGAAGTAAAGGATCTTGATGAGATAATCATTTTACTTAAGGCTTACTCTTCTATGCCGAGCATGCAGAGTGAGCAGCCTGCCGTTCTTTTTACGTTATGGTATATCAGTTCTGATTCCGGCGCTGCCGACGCGCTTGTTAAAAAATTTCCTTACAGCGCAGAAGCAAGTGTCGTTACCGGAAAGACTTCTCTTATGCCGACTCCATTCTGGTTTTTTGTTCCGAGAAAGGGCAACGCGCTCGGCAGCGCCAATGATAAAAGGGCAAGTGATGTAAAAGGGGACAGCTCAGGTGGTGCTGGTAATTCTGGTAGTACCGGAAGTGCCGGTAATACGGTAAGCGCCGGCTCGGGTAGTGCTGGCAGCGAAAAGGTTAAGAGGCAGCAGGTTGGATTTTTTGGTGCAAAGGATAATGCTCAGGCGCTTGTTGACCGCTTAAAGGAAAAAGGTTTTAAAGCCTACATAGAAGAAGAAGTCCGCCCGTCAGGAAATAAATACTTTATTGTAATCGTTAACGAGAACGAGCAGGGCAATATGGGCTTACAATTAAAGACTGCGGGCTTTGACTGCTATCCGATTTATTAATCATTTGAATTTAAATCTGCGTCTTCTGTTTTCTGTTCAGGCGCAGGTTCCTGTTTGCTTTCTGTAATTTCTTTTGTATTTAAAAGCATATTCAATACAGTAAAAAATAAAATTACAGTCAGCGGTCCAAGAATAAGACCATTCATTCCAAATACTTTAATTCCGCCTAAAATCGCAAAAAAGATTACAAGCGGATGAACGTTTATTCTGTCTTTTAAAAGGAATGGGCGCAAAAAATTATCCAATAAGCTTACGCAGAAACCGCATAAAATTAAAAATAAAATTCCCTTGAACATCGTTGTTGTAAGGCACATTACAATTCCAATCGGAACCCAGACAATTGCCGCTCCAAACAAAGGAACAAAAGAAGCAAACATCAATACAACAGAAAACAAAAGAGCACCCTGTACTTTAAAAATTGACATGATGATAAATGATACAATTCCCTGATAGAGCG
>JAILNY010000106.1 GCA_024691105.1 Treponema sp.
TTGTCTTATGTTTCGGCGATGTCTACAAATTTTGGAACAAACTATCTTCCGCTTGAAGCTGAAGTATATCTTTTGAATAGAAGTGGCCGTGACGAAACCGGATATTTTGCGCCTCTGCAGTAAAATTACTGTGTAAATTTAGAATTCAACCTTTGCTCCAAGGTTGAGCGAAATATTCAGATTATCAGCTTTTTCTTGATTTAACAGAAGGCTTGTACTAAGGCCTGCAAACAGACTGTAATATTCCATAAATTCCACAGAAACTGTATGGTCATATTCATATTTTTGAAAAAGATTTTTTTCTAATTCTCCAATCTCAAAGTTAAGACTGTCTTTTCGTGAAATTGAAAAAGTTGAACTGGCTGATGCTTTTTGTGTATCTGGAATAAATCTTCGAATCAGTTCTGAAATAAGGCTATTTTGGGATGGTCTTGTATAAGTGATTGTATCCCGAAGTTTCCAGTCTGCAGTGTTCTCAATCGAAAAATCAAAAATTTCGATTAGTGTTGATTTTTCTGAAATGATTAAAAGCAGTTGAGAAAAAGCCTGAATTTTTAGTTTATAGTTTTTTGCATCATTTGCAGGTAACTTTAGGATTGCAGATATATTTGATGTTAACTCTTCTTGTCTGAACCATAAGAATTTTTTACTAAGGCTGTTGCTTCCAAAATTGTTTATGGAGTTATTTGTAACAACAAACTTGAACTGGTAGAGATCGGTTTCTGGCAGTGTGTTTTTGAGTTCTCGGTTTACGGCAAAGGTTACCGCAGATGGTACATATAAGTCCTTTATGGAATTGTAAAGCGTACGGCGGAAAATTGCTTCGTACTTTGTACTGTAACTGGTATTCTGAGGCAAGGCATCTAAAATATGTGAGTCGAAAAGCTCGTAAAAAGGCAGCTGTGAATAGAACCAGAGCCGATCATTTTGAAGTTCAAAAAGCTTTTGTGTGTCAATCAGATAGGTTCCGCCCTGGTCTGGTGTACGGGTTCCGCCACCGTTCCTTGAGATTTCAAAACTAAAGGCTTTTTTGTTTCCTGTAAAGGGAATGGAAAACTTAAGCTGTTCTTTATCTGAAAAAAGAAGTCCCGGGGCATTTATATTGTAATTATCTGAAAGCTCATATGTTATTTTTGGCTTTATTGTAAGTCCTTTTTTTTCAAACGGGAAAACTCCACCAAGGTAAGCTGAGTATTGTGTATTACGGTCAGATGCATCTTCGTTACCGATAGAAAAGGCGAGGGCTGAAATATCTTTCCAGCCATGAGAGTAGGAATTGTTATCTGCTGGTAACGTCGGGATTATTTTTTGCGCTGCTGTGACTTTTGTTCCAATAGAGAATTGTGTAGATTTTATTGGCTGTGTGTAATCCAGTGCAAGTTCTGTATCTTGTTTTTCTAGATAAGGATTAGAAGAAGCGTTTGTTTTTATACTCATCTGAACTGGTATTTTGATTTTATTAAGGTCCAGCGAAAAATTATTTTGTTTTCGAAACTCTCTGGAAGAAAAGTCATTCTGGAAGGTGTCTTCTGCATAGAAAAGTCCAAAAAGTTTTCCATCAGTTTTTATGCTGTGGCCTGCTTCTGTAATTTCATCTGTTTCTGACGAAAGGTTCGCACCAAGTTTTATCTGAGCAATTGTGATGTCTGCATTTGATTTTGTATTGATAAAAAACTCAGGAGAAGAAAAACTTCCGCTGCTCTGTGTGGTTTCGGTGTTTAACTGCAGGTTTTTAATTAAATCAAAATTTCTGATTTGTAAAAGAGCACCTTCTTTTTTGTATTCTGCCGCAATATAATTTTTGAAGATTCCGTAAGGTCTTGCTTTTTCGTAAGAAAGTTTTGTGATGTAGATATAATCTAAAAGAGAGTCTTCAATCATAAGTCTTGAAGGAATTACAGCACTATTAATTTCTAACTCGTAAGTTTCTGCTGAAAGATTTGTATCATCAAAAGAAATTGTTTTATTTTCAAGGTTTATCTGAATTGAGTGAAGGGTAGAAGTTTCGGATTTAATTGCGTTTGTAATTGCTGTATTTTCTTTTAAGACAAGCCGAAGAGCTTCGCTACCATTTTCTCTGGTTCCGGAATCTTCATCAAGAATAATTTGCAGAGGGGCAGTGTAGTTTTCTTTTACTTCAGAAAAATCCAATTCAATATTTATGAGTTTATAAGAGGAAAAATCAGAAGGAGAGAAATAAATTGCGCTGGCTTTTTCAGGCTGGTCTTTTTCAAGTTTTTCGGGATAAAGGGCTTCTTTTAGATTCTGTTCATAATTATCCCAAAGTTCATCCCAGGAATATAACAGAAGTCCTTTTGAGGTATTTTCATCAAGAACTGAAATATTTGTTTTTTCTGTGATTTTTAATCCGTTTTTTTCAAATTGAGTTCCTGCGCTTAAGGCTGCAAAACTGTTTTTTTGATTTTCTGGATAGAAGTAATTATCCTTTTGATTTATGCTTTACCTGGC
>JAILNY010000123.1 GCA_024691105.1 Treponema sp.
TCTTAATGCTGACGGTGAAATCGTAAAAGATTTTGAATGTGTTCTGATTACGCCACCGCTTCCATGGACGGACAATCTTTACATTCTTGCCGCACGAGATGACATTACAACTGTTTTCTTTCCTGAAAAAATTCCTGGAGCTTTTAAAGCTGCGCTTACTCGTTCAATTTATGATTTAATTGCAGAGCTTCCTTGCAGACAGGAAAAAAAATGGTTCCTGTATGATTCAGTTTTGAAAAATTATTTTGAACGCAAAGGTCCGTATCTTTATCCAAAGATGAGCCTTTCGCAGTATGATGACTTTGTTTTGCATTGTCTTGACTGTGGCCTTGCGATAAGTCCTGAGCATTCAAAGCAGTCGATTGTGCCTTACGGTGCAGATAAGGGTGTTTTTTCTAAATTGAAAAATAATCCGTGGAATTTTTAAGCAGGACGTAACGGAATGAATCAGACACAAATTATAATGTGGATTATAAAACTTGTGCTCGGTGGAATTGCAGCTTTTCTTGCAATTCTGCTCTGGTCAAAAACCCGCAGTGCAAGCTGGATGAGCCTTGTAGCAAGCGTCATTGTTTCTTATGCCGGCATAATTTATGAGATGCTGATTGCGCTTGGAATTTTTTCAGCAGACATTGTCGTGCTCTTTGGGCTTCCGGTTATTTCTTTATGCTTTACTGTCATTCCGTATGTGTTCTTAATTACAGCGCTTATATTAATTATTAAAGATATATCTTAACTTATTTATTCGGAGAGTAGTTAAAAAAAATGAAACTTAGCCTCAAACGTTTTTTCATCACTTTTGTATTGTGTACTTTTGGCGGAACTTTTACGCTTCGATGGCTTGCACTTGATTTTCTTTACAGAACAATGGACAGCTTTGTCTCAGGAATTTCTGCAACGATTATTTCGTCGCTTGCACTATCTGTCGGTTTTTCTTTTGTCCTATATTATTGGCTTTATAAGATTGAATTAATCGGAAAGAAAGTTAATAAGACCGGAGCGGTCGAAGAAGCGGATAAAAAGTTTGTACTTTCATGTTTTAAAATAGTAAAAATTGTTGTCGTAATTGCAAACATGATAGGCTTCTTTTTTGGCCAGCTTATCTGTATGGTCTTAGATTTTAAGGCCGGAGTTCTTCCTTATGAATTTTCACGTGCGATGATAATTATGATACAGGCAATCCTTGTAGGTATTATCGCCGCTGAATACGAAATTTATTATCTTGATAATCTTCTTGGCCCTTACAGAAATCTTCTTCAGTTAAGATCTGTCAATGATATTCCCGGAAAGCCGCATTCAATTTCGAGCCGTGTATTTATTGCAAGTATCACGACACTCTTGTTTATGTGGATCTGTTCATTCTCATGCGGCTATGCAATCATTCATCAGGATAACCTCTCCGGCAATCTGATGAAGCAGTATATTGGCTATGGTCTTAAGTGTTTAATCATTGTAGGTTTTGAATGCGCAGGACTTATGCAGATTGTTCTTGGCGAAATGAAAAATCGCCTTTCAAAAACTGCAAAGCTCGTTACAAATCTTGCAAATACTGGAGATGTTTCGCAGAGAATAAATATTTCGATGCAGGATGATATTGCAGTCGTAATTTCAAGTTTGAATTTTTTCTTTGATAAGCTTGAAGCAATTCTTATAAATCTTTCTACTGACAGTTCTTCTGTTTCTGATACTGCAATGATTCTTGAAGAGTCTGCACAAAAATCTGTTGAGGCACTCGATGTTGTAAAGCAGGCCGTTAAGTTTATTGATGACCAGGATAAAAATAACAGCGAGGCAATCCGAAAAGCCTACGAAGATATTCAGGGTGTAAAGGACAATGCTGCAACGGTCGAAGCAGAGATTCATGGTCAGGCAGAAGCAATGCAGGCAACTTCTTCTGCGGTAACTCAGATGAATGCAAGTATTGAAAACGTTGCAGAAATTTCGCGGATGGCGGACGAGGTTGCAGAAAAGTTAAAGGCAACAAGTTCAGAAGGTGCGCTCTCGATTAAGACTGCGGTTGAAGCGATTGAACAGATTCAGGATGCATCAAATCAGATTGAAGGAATTATTAAGATGATTCAGAAGATTGCAAGTCAGACAAATCTTCTTTCGATGAACGCTTCGATCGAGGCTGCGCATGCAGGTTCATTTGGATCTGGTTTTGCCGTTGTAGCTGACGAAGTTCGAAGCCTTGCAAACACTTCTGCAAAGAACGCAAAGACGATTAAAGACCACATGAACGACATGTCAAAGAAAATTGAAAACGGTGTAATTGCGATTAAAGAAGCCGGTAATGCGTTCTCAGAAATTGATGCGGGCATTGAAGAAACCGTTTCGATTGTAACTAAAATTCGCGAAGCTTCTGAAGAACAGAAGTCTGGTGCCGAAAGTACACGAACTGCAACAGAGACTGTTGTTAATGCTATTTCTAAAATTGAAAGTATTGCAAATCAGCAGAGCGTTTATGCAGAAAATGTATATCATGTAATGCAGAATATTGTAGAGTCTTCGGACAAGATTTCTCAGGCTCTTGATAAAACGTCGGAATCTGTTGATAACGTTGGCGTAAGTCTTACAGATGTAGAAGACTGTTCTCGCATAAATAAAGTTTCTGTAACCAGCATGAACGACCACATCGGTCTGTTTAAGGTTTCGGAAGAAAGAAGGGGCTTATAGCGTTCTTTATTATAAAAGGTGCGGATGTGTTGTTGCGCGATATGTCTATTAGCGCGGAACATTCAACTACGCTGGTTTTGAACGCGAGATACGCGTCTTTTACTAAATAATGTGCGGATTGAAAAAAACGCCGATTTCGGGTAATATCGATAAGTGTATGAGAGAATTGCTTTAGCAATTCTCGAAACAACTCGAAATATGCCTTGCGGATTGCCGACTGAAGGGATGGTTTGAAGTGTATGAGAGAATTGCTTTAGCAATTCTCGAAACAACTCGAAATAAGCTTTACGGAACGCCGACAGAAGGTACGAGTTGTATATGACTCATTAGCTCACCTGGATAGAGCGGTCGCCTCCTAAGCGACAGGTAGTGCGTTCGAATCGCATATGAGTCGAAACTAATAACATATAAAAAGGCCGGGAAAAAACTTCCCGGTTTTTTTATATCATCTCCACTAGTTTATACACGTCTTCGACGCCGTCGACTAAGATGGCACCCATTCCCATCTCGAGCGGAAGACTCAAGTCAATGTCGTAGCGGTCTCCGACGCTAAGACATTCTGCGAGTCTTGCGCCGGTCTTTTGTGCGGCGAGATTTAAGATGTCCGGATGCGGCTTTGATTTGTGACATGTATCAAGGCCGATAATTTCGGGAATCAGCTTTTCAATTCCGATGGCCTGTAAGGTTTTAAAAGCCGGTAATACAGGATTGTTTGTTACTGCAATCATTTTGTATTTTTGTGCAAGCTGTTCAAGAGTTTTTATAAGCCGTTCATCGCGCGGCAAAAAATCCGCCGGCTCTAAAAGTGTCTCGCGCCATTTTATACTTTCTTCAATTGATATACCAAAATGTGTCAGAGTGTTTCCAAGACTGATTTTTTTGCCGTCATGTTTTGCGCTGTAATCCGAACGAAAGTCAGAAATCATTTTACGAATTTCAGCCGGCGTCGTTCCGCGTAGTTTTGCAAAATGCCTTAGCTGAACGTCAACTTGTTCAAATGCATATTTGTCGTTTGTGTACAAAGTTGAATCTATGTCAAAAATGATTGTCTTAAGATGCTCGGGTATTTTGTAAACTTTCATTTTATGTCCTCGTTATCAAATGATTGCGGGTTCTGTTTTTGCACAGGGTTTGGATTATAGGTTTTTGCAATTTTAACAATGCTGTCGGCTGCTTTTTGAATTGAATCGTCAAGTCCAAGTGAATATGCGCACAAAACTGCATCGCCTATAAGTTCGCTGTCAGGAACTTCTGTTACGCAGAAAGTTGTCTGTGTAATATCTGTCTTTAACTGCATCCATTGCTCGTTTTTTGCCTGGCCGCCTGTAATCATTATTGTATCAGAAAAATTCAGATTGTGTTTGAGTGCACAGTCTTTAAGCTTTTTTAAACCGTCACGCACAGAATACGCAAGCCGTGTCATAGTTTTATAACCTTCTGATTCTTTGTCTGCAAAGCAATGGGCGATATATTCTTTGTAAGAAATTTTAAAATCGTGCGGTTCGTCGGCGTGTGTTGCTAAATTGTCACGGCATTCTATGTCGCGCGGTTCATCTGTGCATGCGGGGTGAATTTGTTCGTGTGCGTGAATTTGTTCATAGCGGTTTTTGCATTTGACAAATTCTTTTCCGCTTGAAGGCATTAAGGCGGCCAGATTCCAGAGACCCGGAATTACGCTTGGAAGAGTGCGTAAGCCTTCTTCAAAAACGGGGCTGTCGGTACAAAGATTTACGCCTTCGCTTGAACCTGCGCAGTCGCAGATTTTTCCCTGGCTTAAGGTATTGGTTCCAATCATGGCAACGATAAAGTCTGGGCCGCCTGCGATTACGGGAATGTCTGGTTTTATGTTGAATAGTTTTGCGGAGCTGTCTGTAATTGAGCCGCAGTTAAAGCCCGGTTTGACAAAGCGCCCGACTCGCTCAGGATTAAGATTCAGCGCTTTGAGCGCGTCATCGTTCCAATAGGCGGCTTCGTAGCGCGACTCCGGAAGGATTGTGATACAAGCGCCGCAGAGCTTGTGTATAAGATATTCCGGGCCAGAAAAGATTTTCTGGCTTTCAAACTTTTGAGGCCAGCGGGTTTTTAGCGCGTGTATTCTTGGCAAAAAAAGTGAATGCTCAAATTTTGAATCGAGAGTCGCGCGGGTTTGAACGAAAGAGTCCGCGTCGATTGGTTCATTCCACAAAAGCGTGGTACCGTCTTCTGTGACGAGTGTCGGGCCGTTGCCGGAGATGCAGATTGCGTCGCAGTCAAGCGGCGCGGGGTTTGTAAAAGAGTTGTCGCACTCAAGCGGCGCGGTTGATGAATTGGACGCGGTTGATGAATTGGACGCGGTTAAAGAATCCGGCACGAGATTGGAAGCGGCGTCGGGCGCGGCATTTGAAGCGGATGCGCCTGATGAAAGCTCTGCGGCTGCCACTTTAAGCGCCTTTATCCATTCATTTGAGATTTTTTCGCTGCTGCATTTTTCAAAAGGGACACGAGAAAAGGACAGCACTTGTCCTTTATCAGAAACAAGTGCTGCTTTAAGAGAAGTTGTTCCAATGTCTGCACAAAGGAATTTATACTTCGTCATCATCCGCTGTTGCGTCGTGTTTAACGAGTTTTTCGATAATGTTGCGGTTATCAAGAAGGTCGCTCAACGACTGGTTGTGATGAACGCGGGTAATAACGTTTGCAAAAAGACCAGAAACATTTGTGCTGATGTACCATTCTTTTGTAAGAAGTTCTTCATGGTAAACAGCGTTTGTTCCGATGATGCGGTAGAATAAACCTTCTTTGTAAGCCTGATCAAAAAGCTCGATAGCGTTTCCTGTAAAGAACGGAAGGCTTATAGCACAGATAACTTTTGTAGCGCCCTGTTCCTTAAGGAACTTCATAGCCTTAAGCAAAGTTCCGCCGGTTCCAAGCATATCATCTGCAAGGAATGCAACCTTTCCACGGACATCGCCTAAGAGTTTGATTGCTTTAATATTTGTTGAGTTTGCATCCTGAGTTACGATTGAATAATCGCGCTCTTTATAGATCATAGCAAGTGGAAGCTTAAGACCTGATGCATAGAATTTATTTCTATCAATAGCACCTGTATCTGGAGAAACAACAACAAGTTCTTCAGTCTTTCCTGTAAGATCAACAATCTTTGTTAATTCACGGATAATCTGATAACTTGCATGAAGGTTTTCGAGTGCGATTGAATTAAATGCGTTTACGATTTCGCGAGAGTGAATGTCGAGTGTAATGATTCTTGATACACCGAGCATCTCGTATACATGACCGAGCATAGAAGCTGTAAGACCTTCGCGGCCCTTTTTCTTGTGCTGGCGGCTGTAAGGATATACAGGAAGAACAAGCGTAATGCTGTCAGCTCCTGCCTGTCGTACTGCATCGATTGTAACTAAGAGAGACATTACATGGTCGTTTACAGAAAGTGACAGTTTGTTTTTGCCGTCGTTCAAAGAAAGAACTTCGTGATTTTCTACATCCTGGAAAATAAAAACTTCTTTTCCGCGGATACAGTCAAGAAGCTCTGTTTTAAATTCTCCATTCATAAAGTAGGTGAATCTTGCATTTACTTTGAATACAGGCGGGCGGTATTTATCTGTAGCTCCACGCATACAGACATCGGAAGTCTGAATATCGCTTCCAAAATTGATCTGCTTAATAAGTTCTGTTTTATCAAGCTGGTAACGTTTTGAAATAACATCGTTTTTGAGCGTAAAACGGTGTTTGTACATGTGGCGAAGGTGTGTGATTACTTCATCAGCAAACGCTTCTCCACCCGGACAGGCAACAATGGCCAGATTAGTTGGTTCAGAATACGGCATTTATTCTTACCCCTTTTTAAGAGAGCTGCAACAGTCAAAATAAGGCATCACATTGACTGTCACATGCTAAAGCCATGCTTTTAAGAGCATCTGGTCTTTAGTCACCCTATGTTATCACTAAATAGGGTGGTGGGTCAACGAAGAATTCCTTATTTAACACTATATATATAGATTTTCGAGATTTGGGATCGTGCACGCAAAATTGTTATTGAATTTATATTGAATAAAATAGTAAAATGTCGAAAATTAATTTTAAGTGGGGAAAAATATGAAAAAGTATTTATCACTTACAGTACTTTTATGTTCAGCATTTGCTTTGTGTCTTACAGGATGTGGAAAAGATAAAAAAGCAGAATCTGAAACACCTGTTGAGCCTGAAGTTGTTATCGATACTTCAGAAGATTCTGGTTCATCGTATAGCGAGGCTCCGGCAAGCGACTATGATCCAGAAGCAGTCTATACTTCAGCTGTATCGATTTATTCAAATGCTGGTGTATTTGTTGAAGATTACTCAAAAGATAACAAGCTTCGCTGGGTTGGATCTTTAACAAAAGGTCAGTGGGTTATTGCAGAAGGAACTACAGAGCTTAAAGAGTATCCAAAGAACTTTGTTAATGACAAAGAAGGTGCTAAGCCTACAGTGATGGCTCGTATCTTTGTTGATTTTGAAAATGAACAGCCACCAGTAAATGGAAACTATTACTATGTAGTAAAGGATAACATTGTAATTGGAACAAGACCATTTGTTGTAGTTGGAGATAATATTCTTGGTGGTCAGGATTACACTTATGTTTATACAGCACCGGATCTTAAAAAAATTACAAAGTTTAAGATTCCTACAGGAACTCTCTTAGCAGTTCATGATTATGACGGACCTTCGGATTCACACGAATTTTATTGCGTTACATGTTATGTTCCAGAAGGCGAGTCAAAAGGGCTTTGGAAAAACAAATATGTTGAAGCGCGCGCAATTACAGACGATGAAAATTTTCTTAGAGCTGCAATGACTGGTGATAAACTTAGGACAACAAAGGACTTAAAACCAGAAGTTGAAGATGCAGTCTATGCTGATATGCCGGAGTCATCTTCTTCAGAACTTGAAAAGTTTATGGATTATGTTGGTGCAGTAGACGGACGCTAAGGGAGAATAGACAATATGAAAAAGATTTTATTTTTAAGCATAATTTTTGCCGCAATATTCAGTTCCTTTGTAAGCGCAAGAGATGCATATCTTATGGCAGAGCCTTCTTATCTTTATGAACTGGAAAAAGACGGAAACCTCAAGTGGGCTGCAACAGTTGATTCTGGAACAAGAGTTTATATAAAAAGTCATAATGATGATTTTGTTCCAGAAACAATTAACAAAAAGGCAAACTCAAGTAAACTCGAGTTTACTAAAGTTGATTACGAAGGAAAAACTCTTTATACAATTGCAAAGCCTGTTGTAGAGGAATCTCCAGAGGTAACATTCAATAATCGTGCTGTTATTACAAAACCAGCACTCGTTTATACATGGGGAAACAAATCTTCTTTTGAAAATATTATGCTTCCTGTTGGGACTGTTGTAATCGTGCTTGCTGAAGAAGAAGGCCTTGGTCATGACAGTGATCTTGTAAGAGTTCAATTTTATGATACGCTTACTTTCTGGCGTGTAAGAACTGTGTATGTAAACAAGAGTTTTATTTCTACAGAAAAAGGTGATTACGATGCTGTTTGTCTTGCAAAGACAGCACTTACTAAAGACCCTTCAAAAGAAAGAGAAATTATTACAAAGCTTATGTCTAGTGCACAAAACCGTGCATCAGACGGTGCAATTCTTGAATATCTTGAAGAAGTAAATGCAAAGATTGATCAGAAAGATATTTCTCAGAGCGCAGTTGTTCCAATGGCTGGTTCTACAACTGGTGTAATTAACAGCAACGGTGCAAAGGTAAACGTACGCGAAGCAGCTGGAACTGGTTCAAAGGCTGTCGGAAAGATTGACGACGGTGCAAAGATTACTGCTTCTGAAAAAACTGAAATGACAGAAAAAATCGGAAACGATACTGATTCGTGGTATCACGTAACAGTTGAAGGTTCTGATATTTCCGGATGGATTTTTGGTTCTTCAATTAAGTGGGATGAACAATAATTCCAGATAAGCACTGATAAAAAGTCTCGGGTTTTACCTGAGACTTTTTTTATGCTATAATCAAAGAATGAAACTTACTATTATGGGTTCAGGGACAAGTCACGGAGTCCCGGTAATCGGCTGCGACTGCCCTGTCTGTAAATCTGAAGATCCTCGCGATAAGCGCCTTCGTGCCAGTGCGTTTGTTACTGATGGGAAATGCAATATTGTAATTGATACTGGTCCTGAGTTCAGGATACAGGCATTGCGGCAGGGAATTAAATCGCTTGATGCAATTTTGATGACTCACGGGCATGCAGATCACCTTCATGGACTTGATGACATAAGGATGTTTTCCTGCACAAAGCAAGGCGGTGTGTGGCATAAACAGACTA
Organism: Treponema sp.; assembly: GCA_024691105.1. Taxonomy (GTDB): domain Bacteria; phylum Spirochaetota; class Spirochaetia; order Treponematales; family Treponemataceae; genus Treponema_D. The sequence continues at coordinate 9,006 of JAILNY010000123.1, forward strand.
CGTTCTGGGATTCTGTTTTAGGGCATCATGGCGGAGGACTTAAGGTTTTTGCAGATTCACACGCAAAAAAAGCAATCTTTTCGCATTTTGATTACATATTTAAAAAAACGCAGAAGGGTGGCGGTAAGCCGAGAATCGATTTATGGAACATAAATGAGTTTTCAGAAAAGCATCCGCTTATAATCGGTTCGATGTCGATTATCCCGATTCCGATGATGCACGGGACGCTGCCTGCGACGGGCTATCTTTTTATGGAGCGACAGAAATCTTGCGAGATTTCGGATTTTGCTGAGCGCGCGGAATCGGTCGACGGACTGAAGCGCGACGGCGAGGTCCGGGGCGGGAATAATGGCGGCGAAGTTCATTCAATTCTTTACCTTACAGACTTAAGCTACATCAGCGACAAGTCAATCGAGATTATCAACCGCAACAAGGGAATCCTTGAGCACGCCGTAATTGACGGGCTCAGGGTAAAACCGCATTCGACTCATTTTGGATTTTTACAGACAATGGAATGCGCGCAAAAAATTCTTCCGCGCCATACATGGTTTACGCATATGACTCACGACATGAACCATGTGGATGTGCAAAAATATATCGATGAGCATTTGCACGAGTTTCCCGAGCTTGAGCGCATTGTAAAAGATGGCGGCTCAGTAAGCCCGGGATATGATACTCTGGAACTGGATACAGAATAGGAGTGCAGATGAATTTTCGACGTATATGTAAATTTGTTTTTCTTAATTTAATTTTTTGTGGCATTTCATTTTCGCAAGTCTATGAAAATTCAAATCTCGAAAAAATATTTAAAACTTTCCCTGATACAGAAATAACTTCGTGTGTTGTATTAAAAAATGGTGCGCGCCAGGCAGAGTATTTTAAAACCGGATATAATAGAAATTCAATTTTTTCTGTTCAGTCGGTATCAAAAAGTATAACTAGTGCAATCGTTGGAATTGCACTTGAAGAAAAATTAATTCCTGGCCTTGATACTCCAATTGTAAAATATTTTCCGGAGCTTGCAAAAAAGTCGGACAGACGTTATTCAAAAATTACAATCAGACATTTATTAAATAATACTTCGGGGCTTACTTCTACAGATTCTTCTCTCTGGATGGAGTGGCGGAATTCTGCAAACTGGATTGAATGGCTTTTTTCAAAGCCTATGGTACATGAGCCGGGCACTGTTTTTGATTACTCAACCGGAAATACACATCTGCTTTCTGCGATTATTCAAAGGGTGACCGGTAAGACTTTATACGAATATGGAAAAGAAAAACTGTTTGATAAAGCGGGAATGAAGACTGTAATCTGTGAACAGGATGCGCAGGGAATTTGTGATGGCGGGAATGGCTTTTTGCTTTCTGCCTATGATATGGCGTTTTTTGGTCAGTTGTATTTGAATGGTGGAAAGTCAGGGAATGTTCAGATTGTGCCGGAACCGTGGATTAAAGATTCGACAAAGCGTCAGACAGATGGTGCGCGTTATGGCTTTCAGTGGTGGCAGAGAAATTTTGGAAAAAAGGGATATGCTTCTTTTTTTGCACATGGTTGGGGTGAACAGGTAATTGCAGTAATCCCGAGCGCTGGACTTGTTATAACATTTACAAGTCGCTATCCAGATAACAGGAAAAATCAAATGTACTGGAAGTATATTTCTGATATAGTTGATGCATTGGAGAATTAAAATGATTCAGATTTTTGGAACAAATAAATCTTTTGACTGTAAGTCGGCACAAAGATTTTTTAAAGAGAGAAGAATTCCTTTTCAATTTATAGATTTAAAAGAAAAAGAAATGAGTGCGGGAGAATTTGATTCTGTTGTCAGCGCTGTTGCGCGGGATGT
>JAILNY010000164.1 GCA_024691105.1 Treponema sp.
AAATAGTTTGCGCATTTTTTAAACGGGAATTTTTCAAACGCCGGCGGAAAAATGCGCACTTTGCAGAAGGCAATCACAATGACAAACTTAGAAAAATATTACAATAAATTTAACGAAGATCATCGTCTTACAACGCGACATGGAACTGTCGAGTTTACGACGACGATGAAGTATATTCACGAGTCGATCGCGGCTCTCGAACAAACCGCGGCGGATTCTGGTGGCGGCGCGTCAAACTCCGCGGCATGCGTAGGTAGTGCCGGCGGCGTTGCTGATGCAGGCTCGATGAACGGCGCAACCGGCGGGAATCGCGCGCTCTCAGATGTGGCCATTGCTTCTAAAATCAAAATCCTTGACGTTGGCGCCGGAACCGGACGCTATTCAATCGCACTTTCGCGCGAAGGCTACGACGTAACCGCAGTCGAACTTGTCGAGCGCAATCTTAAAGTCCTTGAGTCCAAACACGAAAACGTCAAATGCTGGCCAGGTAATGCAATGGATCTCTCGTTTTTAGAAGACGAGACTTTTGACATTACACTTGTCTTTGGCCCGATGTACCACCTTATGACCCGCGACGAAAAACTTAAAGCCTTCAGCGAAGCAAAGCGCGTTACAAAAAAAGGCGGCCGCATTCTGGTTGCATATGTGTTAAATGATTACAGCGTTCTTACATATTGTTTTAAACAGAATAAGATAAAAGAATGTATGGAACGCAATTCGCTTACTTCTGACTTTCATCAGATTGTAACAGAGGATGATCTTTACTGCTACTTAAGGCTTGAAGATATAGAAGGGTTGAATGCGGCCGCTGGCCTTAAACGCGTAAAGATAATTGCAGCGGACGGAGCTGCAGACTATATGCGGCGCGAGCTTAACGCGCTTGACCAGGAGAGCTTTAATTATTTTATTGACTATCATCTTGCAAACTGTGAGAGAGCGGAACTTTTGGGCGCTAGTTCGCACGTAGTTGATATACTTGAAAAACTTTAGCGCAAACCCGCGCGCGAAAAATGACGCGGCAAGCAAAATGATGAAGGAGTGAAAAATGGAAAAAGGTTTGACTGGAAACAAATTAAAATTAATCGCAATTCTTTCTATGACAACAGATCATGTTGTAAGCGTTTTGTTCCCTAATTATCCGACAGACTGGTGGATAATTCTGCTTCATATTTTTGGACGCCTTGCCGCTCCGATTTTCTGGTACATGGTTGCAGAAGGTTATCATTACACGCATGATCTTAAAAAATATCTTCTGCGTCTTTTTATCTTTGCTGTCATCGGGCACTTTGCATATAATTTTGCCTTTGGAATTCCATTCATTCCTTTTAAAACAAGCTGCTTTAATCAGACAAGCGTAATATGGCCGCTGTTTCTTGGAGTGCTGGGCCTGCATATTACTAATTCAGAAAAACTAAAACAGTGGCAGAAGACGGTTTTAGTCTTTGTGCTGGCGGCGCTTGCGTTCCCTTCGGACTGGTCAAGTCCGGCCTTTCTTGTAATTATTTATTTTGGAAACAACCGCGGCAATTTTAAAAAGCAGATGTTTTTTATGCTTTTGTGGATTGCAGTTTATGCGGCAGTTTACGCTATTTTTATTAATCCGATATACGGTGTTTTGCAGATGGGCGTTGCGCTGACAATTCCGCTTTTAAAAAATTACAACGGCCAGCGCGGCTCGTTTAAGGGAATGAAATATTTCTTTTACTTGTATTATCCTCTGCACCTTATCATCTGCGGCATTATCAGAATTCTTGTAAACGGAAACGTCGGAGTCATGATCGGCGGGTGAGTCGCGCGTTGTAGAGGCCGCGATTTTTTTATGTAGTACACGTAAAATTGCAGATCGTTGTATAATAAACCTATGTCATCATTGTTAATCGGCACAAGCGGATATGACTACCCTGAGTGGAAGGGCGTGTTTTATCCACAGGAATTAAAACGTAAGGATTTTCTCCGCTACTATGCGACGCAGTTTAATGCGCTTGAACTGAATAATACGTTTTACAACATGCCGACTCCAGAGAGGCTTTATTCGTTTTATGAACGCAGCGAAGGCCGGCTTAAGTTCAGTGTAAAAGCAAACAGACTTTTGACGCACGAGGTTGATTCAACCTGGCAGAGTGCCGCAGAAGATTTTAAAACCGCGCTCATGCCCCTGCACCAGAAGGACTGCCTTTCTGCAGTTCTCTTTCAGCTTCCGGAGCGCTTTCATTACACAGACGACAACCGCATCTATCTTGCAGACCTGATTCAAAAGTTTGACGGCTTTCCGGTCCTCGTCGAGTTCCGACACCGCGAGTGGATTAAAGAAAGCGTTTTTGCCGGGCTTGAACAGCGTCACGCCGGAATCGTTTTCTGCGACATGCCCCAGCTTAAAAACCTCCCCGACGGAACGCTTACAAACACGCCTTTTATCGGAAGTACCGCCTACATCCGACTGCATGGGCGAAACGCCGCCGCGTGGTATGCCTCTGCGCCGAAGGCGCAAACGACAATAACTTCCAATTACGCAAACGGCGCGACAGCGACGTATTCCGGAGAATCGCACAACGCCTCCGCCCGCTACTGCTACGATTACTTGGATTCAGAATTATCCGCCTTTGTCCCCGTCATAAAAGCCGCGCTCAAAGAAGGCAAAAAAGCCCAGATCTATTTTAACAATCACCCCAACGGCAGCGGCGCTAAGAACGCCCTTAAGCTTAAAAAGATGCTCGAGGTGTAGGCGGGGGAGCAATCCCCCGCGCTCCCAAGTCCTCGCTCGCTCAAAAGCTTTGCGGCTTTCTTACTCGCTCCGGTCTTGTCCGCTGCCCCCTGTGCGGGGGATACCCCCGCAACGCCCCCGATTCTGAGGTCGTGAATGGTTCATTTTGCATAAAAATGTATAATTTTTTTCCCTTAGTTATAGCAAAAGATAAATTGTCATCTACAACACAATCGGAAAATATGTTATAATCATGTTATGGGTGCTAAAAAGGTTAATTACAAAAATTGTCGTTCAAATTCATTTATAGATCAGCAGTCTATAAATGAATATATATATAAATCAATTTTTAATTATATTGATAAAAATTCAAAAAAATCTAACTCTACAAAAGAATACTATACAAAAAAATATATTGAGTTTATAAATGCAAAAAATAAGACAACAACTTATGAAGGTTTGGAAGTTAAAGAAAATAATTATTCTGAAATAAATACTTTATTTCCGGAATTATTTAAAATTCCATTTCCTCAACCAAAAAAACCGTCTTTTACATATATTGATTTATTTTCTGGCATTGGTGGTTTTCATCAGGCGATGCATCAATTAAATGGTAAGTGTTTATTATCCTCTGAAATTGATAATTATGCTGTAGATACATATTTAGACAACTATGGAATTAATTCATATAATGATATAACAAAAATCAAAGATGAAGATTTCCCAAAACATGATGTACTCTGTGCCGGATTCCCGTGCCAAGCATTTTCGAAAGCTGGTAAACAATTAGGTTTTGAAGATCAAACAAAAGGTACTTTATTCTTTCAGATAGTTAGAATCTTAAAAAATAAAAAGGTTCGACCAGATTATATTATTCTTGAGAATGTACGTAATCTTCTCTCGCATGATAATGGAAATACTTGGAAAGTAATTCAAGAAACGCTTGATGAAGTTGGATATAACTTTAAAGAAATTGTTATGAGTCCTCACCAACTTGGTGTTCCACAACTTCGTGAACGTGTTTACATCCTTGGAATTAGAAAAGATTTATATGATGGGAAACTAGAATTTATTGTACCTCACGTAAAGAAAGAAAGTTTAAATATTTATGAATCAGGTATTATTGATGAAAATCCTGACCCAAAATATAAAATTGATGAGCATGAAAAAAAAGTATTAAAATGCTGGGATGAATTCTACAAAGGTATTAAAGAAACTATAATAGGATTTCCTATTTGGTTCTCTGAATTCCGGGCAACATATGACACAAACGAATTACCTGCATGGAAAGCAGAGTTTTGCCAAAAAAATAGAAAATTGTATTCGAATAATAAAGACTTTATTGATTCATGGATTGAGAAATGGGACAATCTTAACGATTTTACTCCAACTGAAAGAAAATTTGAATGGCAGGCTGGAGAAAGTATTAAATCATTATGGGAAGGGTTTATACAATTTAGACCATCTGGAATACGTGTAAAGCGTCCTGATTCTTTCCCTGCTTTAGTTGCAATTGTTCAAATACCAATTATTGGAAAATATAAAAGAAGATTAACACCAAGAGAGGCAGCACGTTTACAGAGTTTTCCAGATAATTTTATGCCTAATGCTAATGACCATCAGGCATATAAACAATTTGGAAATGCTGTAAATGTAAATTGTGTTAAGTTTCTAGCTGAGCAATTATTTAAATATGGCAAGGGAGTAAAATAGAATGGCAAAGTATAAAACTGGGAAATGGGCTAATGGTGAACGCGTTATGCCTGGGAAACGTACAGAAACAAAACATATTGATCAATTATTAAAAAATGGAGAAATTATTGTTACTGGTGAAGACCAAACATTTATTCCTGCTGAAAAGAATAATTTATTACAGACTCTTTTTCCTGATGAACTAATATTAAAAAATAAACTATTATATTTCAAAAATAAAACTTGTGATGGAAAAGAAATTTGTTTTTGTACACGTAATATTATTCACCTTGGTGGAGATTGGAGTTCTGAAAAAAAACGTATTGAGGTACCCGATGACTTTCCTGAACTCTATGAAAATAATAAGAAAAATAATGTTGAAACTATTCTTTTAGGAATTTATCATTATTATCCAGATGGTAAAGATGGAGTTCGATTATATGTAAGTTTCAGTTCAAATACATATGCATCTCGTCAAACAAACAACTCTGCAGCACATGTTCATACTATAGATTTACAAAATGCATTAAATAATGGAGTTTATCGAAGACTGGATAAAGCAGATAATGAACTTATTGTTTTAGATGAGAACAATTTTATAAAATATATGCATGATTTAATAAATGGTGTTGAACTACAAGTAATAAAAGATGAAAAACAATTACTTAATTACTTTGGAAAAATGTATTCTTCACTTCCTAAAACTTTAAATGGAATACAATGCTATAAGGAAATGTTTGCTGCAAATGCAGATAACAAAAATCAAAGTGCTTGGGAAGGATGGTATATAGAATATTATGTAAAAGAATATTTAAAAGAACATCCAGTCGATGGTATTGAATGGTGGTCTAGTAAAAAACAAGGTGATTTAGATTTTGATTTAAAATTTACAATGGCAGATAATTTTTATGGAGATGTAAAATCTGATAATATAAAGAAGAGTGTACAAGGTAATAAGAAAAGTAATATTGACATTTTAGTAAAAGATAAAAATGGAAGATTATGGTATGTTGTATTTGAATTCACTCCTGAAAAGGATTCGGAACATGAAAATATAACTACTATTTGGTGGAATAATGCTCTTAATGCAGATAAATCTGTACGTAAAAAACCGAAGGATTTACTTACGTATAAGGAACGTATGAAATATGCTATTCATCTCAACAACTTGAGTGTTTATGAAATTAATCAATTTGCGTTTAAATATTTGAAAGTTTTTTACGTAAGTCCTTGTGATGGGAAACCTCGAGAACCAAAATATCAAATTCCAAATAAAATGAAAGAATTTCTTCGTATATACCAATGCGCCTAATAACTGTTTATAATTAGAAATTTTAGTATGAACTTCTGAGCTTTTGAAATGTTCTGTCAAAGGATGATTTCTAGTCTTCATATATTGGGAGGAAATTGATATTGCAAAATAAATTCATTTCCTCTTTCACCCCACTCCCGGTACTTCCCCTATATCCGTCGTAACGCAGGGGCTTAAAAACTCCCGCTTCATTTGCCAGCCGTCTTTTGTGTATGACCTGGCAAGAGTCAGCGAGTGCCGGCCGTACGCATCCGAGATCCTGTCTACGGCATTCATCAGGTTCCGTTTTTTTATATCTTCCACAGGATCAATCCAGATCCAGAGCTGACCCTGCGCGCTCATTAATTCAAGTAGGGTAATCATTACAACCTTGTAGCCGTAGCCACTCCGGAATATGTGGGGCAGGGCAAGCCGCGCTGCGTTTACGATGTCCGGCGTGTAAGAAGTAAGGCGCGGAAGCTCTACGATTGCCGCATTTGAATACTGGGATTCTGTATCATCAGAATAATAATTGCACGTAGAAATTGTAACCTGAACTGCCTGACATTCACACTTTTGCTTTCTGAGTCTCTCAACTGCAAGTTCTGTGTATTCAACCATCGCGCATTCTATGGTCTCTATATCATATACTTTAACCGAAAACTGCCTGCTCGAAGTTATCACTTCTTTTTTACTGCGCACCACTTTGTCTATCGAACGGATTCCGTTAAGCTCCTGAACTGTTGCAAAGCCCTGGATTGTAAGAAGGCGCTTTGCATCCCTTAAAGGAAGGTGCTTTAGCATGAGGGCGTTTTTAATTCCGTAAAGCTTCAGCTTTTTTGCACGCGCAGGACCGATCCCCCAGATAGCCGCGCAGTCAGTTGCTTCTAAAAGTGAATCTACCTCACGCGAATCATACACAAAAACTCCGCCGTGTTCCTTGGCCTTTTTATTGTAAAGCTTTGCAAGCGTTTTTGTCGGGGCCGCTCCCACGCAGATAGGGATCCCCACTTCTTTTGCGATGCGCCGTTTTAAGTCATGCCCGATCTGCTCGTAATCCTTAATGCTCCAGTTGCAGTCGTCAAAAAAGAGGAATGATTCGTCAATCGAATATTCTTCGATATCCGGGGCAAATTCCATATATATAGAAGTAATACGCCGGCTGATGTCGGCATAGAGCGTATAGTTGCTCGAAAAAATTGCAATTCCCTCGCGCTCGCAGATTCCGCGGACCTTAAAATACGGGTCACCGCGTTTAATTCCACAGGCCTTTGCCTCTTTGTTGAGTGCAATTATAATTCCGTCATTATTAGAAAGAACTGCAACAGGCTTTCCGCGTAAGTCCGGGCGGTAAATCTGTTCACAGGACGCATAAAAGCTGTTTCCGTCTGCATGAAGAATCATTTTTTATTCTTCCCTTACTGTGTGGATAACATGAGTAATGGCTCCGGTAATGTAAAGCTGCTCTGCCGGATTTTTTTTGATGTTGTAGACCCGCCCTAAAACAAAGCGCCCTTCGGATTCATAGACAACAAGACTGTTTGGCGTAATCTTTTTTGCGCGGTCTATAATCAGAATGTCTCCGTGGTAAATTCCCATATTCATATAGCTTGAACTTTCTATCTGCATAAAAACGGTCGCCGCCGGGTGTTTGATGAGAACGGTATTTAAATCAATTCCTCTGCTTTCATAGCCCTGCGCGGGACTTGGAAATCCTGTTATCATAAAATTACTATAATGCGGCTTTTTTATTTTGTCAATTAAAATACTCAAATGGGTATTTATTTATTTTGAAAACGGGTGTATGATAGGGATATGGAAGCTGAAGTTTTCTGGAAGAAAGTAAAGCAGATTCTCACGGGGCTTGATAAAAATCAGGAATGGCTCTGTGAGCAGGCAAAAATTCCTCTTTCCACTTTGCGGAATAAAATCTGCATCAGCCGTATGCCGACTTTTGATGAAGTTGTAAAAATCCTCAAAGTGTTCAAAATGACGCTTGAAGAATTCACTGCATACCCGGACACTCCTCAAAAGGATGTAATTAATATTCCGGTTTACGAGCAGGCTTTTTCTGCCGGTCGCGGCCAGGAACTGCCCGATGCAGTCGAAGTAATTGACTATGTTGCTCTCCCGAATGAGCTTAAAAAATACAGCGATAAAGTCTGCGCTTCTTATGTCCGGGGCGACTCAATGGAGCCGACGCTTTTTGACAATGACATAATCGTTTACGACACCTTTGGCTACGATGGCACCGATGGAATTTATGCAATCAACTACCGCGGCTGTGCGTTTGTAAAACGTCTTCAGCGTGCCAGAGACTACGTACGCATCATTTCTGACAACACAAAATACAGCGAGATGACTGAGAGCGGCGAGAGTGAAGACTTTCGCGTCATCGGCAAAGTCCGCTACGTAACGCACAAGGTCCAGGGGTAGGAGTGCAATAAAAGTGTTACAAAGTATAAAAAAAACTAAGACAACAAAAGGACAGCCTCAGAATTGAAAAAAATCACAGTAAGCGGAGCAATCATTCTTCGTACAAATCCAGAAACAAATAAAAAAGAAATATTTGCAACTCAGCGCGGTTATGGAGACTATAAAGATGGTTGGGAAATTCCTGGCGGAAAGCTTGAACCTGGCGAAACTCCACAGCAGTGTATTGAACGAGAAATCCGTGAGGAACTTGCAACCGAAGTAAAAGCAGAAAAGATTCTTGGCGTCGTTGATTATGATTATCCAAACTTTCATCTGACTATGCATTGTATTCTGTGTTCTATCGTTTCAGGGGATTTAAAACTTCTTGAGCACGAAGCGGCCCGGTGGCTTACAAAGGAAACGCTTCGTTCTGTAGACTGGCTTCCTGCGGATCAGTTAATTCTGAATAAAATCGAAGAGATTTTATAAAAGTCTCGGCATTTGCCCATATTTATTTTACAAGGTCTTTATAGCAATCAGTTTTACAATTTCTGCATTAAAGATTATTCCGCCTTTTGGAGTTGCACTGGTAACTGCATCAAGCCGCGGATTAGTAGATTTTGCCATTCCTTGTCTTTGTAATAATTAAAACAGCTGAAGCAAGAAATTAAATTAATGTTGAATAAAATCAGTGAAAAGTCGAATGTTATGAAAGGCGATATCCAGAATTGTAAAAGGTCACATTATTAATGCACACTTTTGGGGACGTTGTGACCCCAAAAGTGTGGTAAACTAGAGTAAGGCTTTAATACATTCTTCAACCCTTGCCATATCTGCAGTTGGTTCAAAGCGGGCAACTACATTTCCACTACGGTCAATAATGAATTTCGTGAAGTTCCATTTGATGTCTGGCTTTTTTGACCAGTCAGGATCTGCGGCATTGAACATATTTTCAAGCACGCTCTTTAATTCGTGGTCATCAAAACCTTCAAAGCCCTTCTGTGATTTAAGATATGCATAAAGCGGAAGTTCATTTGCACCATTTACATCAGATTTTTTCATCTGAGGAAATGTTGTGTTATAGTGCATCGTGCAAAACTCGTGAATCTCTTGATCTGAACCTGGTGCCTGCCCACCAAACTGATTACATGGAATATCGAGAATCTCAAGTCCTTTTCCGTGATAATCCTTATAGAGCTTTTCGATTGGTGCATATTGTGGAGTAAAGCCGCAGCCTGTTGCTGTGTTTACAATTAAAATTACCTTTCCTTTGAGTTGAGAAAGCTTTAATGTTTCACCTTTGCCGGTTGTTACTTCGTAATCATAAATCATAATAATTCTCCTTGTGTAAGCCCGCCGCTCAGAGCAGACGGTGTTCTATAACAAAGCGTTAAAAAAATTGCAGGGTTGCACCTTTTAGCTTTACCTTATTTATAGTTTCGAACAAATTCTACTGCAGCGTTGATATCATTTTCATTTGGTCTGCCCTTATGAAGTCCTTTAAACTCGCCTTTACAGTGGAATTCTTTTTCATCCATAGGAATGCCAATCTTATCAGCTTCGGCCTTAACTTTTTTGTAAGTAGAATTGAGAAGGGCTGCTGAGCCAAAGTTTACGATTTTCCCAACCTTGTCTTTAGAAAGTGATGCGACAAAATTACGAACCTCTGGATCAATGTTAAAGGCATAATATGAATTTCCGAGGAAAAGAATATCAACCTTTTCTGTTATCGGCTCAGAGATAGGCAATGCCTCAACTCCAAGTTCCTTTGCAATTGCATCTGCAAGTCGCTTTGTGTTACCAGTTTTGGTATAGTATCTTACAGCAAATGTCATGATAGCCTCCGTTTTGTATAAAAATTGTATACAATGAAATCGTATAAAATATAAAGTTATTTTATAAAATTGTCAACAGTAACTAACAAGAATTAAAATAACATAATTCTATGTTGCTATAGGCCTTTTTGTAGTATTATAAAAATGACACAAGGTACGTTAATCTTACTAATTTCGTATCAGAACATAAAACAGGGAAAAGATTCTATGAAAGAATTGCAGATTGCTATAAAAGCTCATTACCATCTTCCAGGGCTTTTTGAGTTTTACGAATTATACAAAGTCTTTCTTCCTTTATTCCGAGAACATCGTGACTGGTTTTATCCTTGGTGTGATATAGGTTCGATTTATGGTTCTCCGTCTGATTGTCTCTGGGGTGGTGGTCGGGCCGGTTTTGGAGATGCCGATGGGGATGATGTAATCAGACTTGTGAATGGGGAAGGAATTTCTGCAAGACTTACGTTCAGCAATTCACTTTTGCACAAAGAGCATCTTAATGATAAAAAGTGTAATAAACTTTGCAAGCTTTTCGAAAATTTCGCATTCAGAAACAACGCGTCGACAAAACTTAAAAACGGCGTGATAGTTCACTCTGACCTGCTAAAAGATTATCTTAAACAAAAGTATCCGAAACTCTATATTGTTTCATCTACAACAAAAGTGCTCACAAGTTTTGATGATTTTATTTTTGAGCTAAACAGACCTGAATTTGATTTTGTTGTTCCGGATTTCAGACTGAATAAATCTTTTGACAAACTGAACTCTCTTTTTCAAACGCAAAAAGATAAGGTTGAATTTTTATGCAATGAATGCTGCGACATTGGTTGTACTGCGCGAAAGATATGCTACGAGAATGTAAGTGCAAAAAATCTTGGACTTCCTGTAAAAGATCATGTATGCACAGCTCCTGGAGGAAACGACGGATACCGTTTTTCTCTTGCAATGAAAAATCCTGCCTTTATCGGAATCGAAGACATTTTAAAAACTTATCTTCCAATGGGTTTTACAAATTTTAAGATTGAAGGTCGGGGACTTGGAAGTGCCGTCGTTTTTGAATTCCTCCTTTATTACATGACAAAGCCTCAGTATCAGCTTAATGTGCGGGAAGCGATTTATCTTGATTCCATGCTGGATTTATTTTAAAAAGCATTAATTTAATTTTGCAAGAAAAAATGTAACTTTTTAAAAAAAATGTGGTATTCTAATTATAATGAAAAAACTTGTACTCATAATAAGTATAGTTCTGCTGAATTTTACTCAGGCCGCTTTTTGTCAGACTGAATCACAGTCTGATTCAGAAAAATCTACATATGGCTACGAGCAGCTGCTTTGTGACTATCTTGCGCATGACCTTGAACTTCAAAAGCTTACGATAGAAGTAGAAAAAGCAGCACTTGCATTTAAGAAAACAAAAATTGAACAGGGAATCGATGTAACGCTTTCTTCCGGAACGATGACTTTTTACAGCGGTTCTGCCGGAACAAATATCAGCGTAAAACCTTCTGCAAAAATTTCAGTTCCTTCTGCAAAAAATCTTTCTGTTACAGCGTCGACAGATTACCAGCATAAAACTTCAACAAAAACAAACGAATTAAAAGATACAAAACTTGCCCTTTCGCTTGATTTAATTTCTTCAACAGAAGCGCAGTCAAAGATTAAAGTTATAAAAAGTGAGCGCGAATATTTAGAAGCTAAACGAAAACTTCAAAGCGCAGCTCTCAGCGCGGAAAAAAGTTTTTATCAGGAACTAAAGAACTTGTTAAATTCAATCAATACAATTTTTACAAATCTTCACGATGTTTATACGGATACAATTAATTTTGAAAAACTAAAGGCTCAGGGATACTCTTCTGCTTCTTCAACTTACAGACTTGCAGAAATGAAGGTTTCTTCAGGCCGTCATACAATTGACAGCGCGGTTCATAAATTACGCCATGACTTTGTTGTGTTTTACAAAAAATGTGGAATTACAGTTTCTATGGAAGGTGAACGCGAGTTCTTAAAATTTATTCCATCAGATATTCCTGATGTTGACGGGGTAAAATTTTCTTCTTACGATAAAGAAAAATTTTCAGAAATTGAAAAAGCAAACTGGACTTATACAATAAATTCTATGGAACGCAAAGCTGATAAAAATTTTTCGTTTGGAGTAAACGGCGGATACACTTTTGCAAACTCTACGACAAAATCTGATACGGTTAATGCCGGAATCGATACTTCCTGGAACGGTCTGGGTCTTAATCTTGGAGTCAGTGTCCCGGTTGGAAAAAAAGATTTTACTCCTGCGTTTACAGTCGGTGCAAGCGTAAACTTAAATTCGTTCCTGACAAATTCAATTAAAACACAAACCTATAAATTAACAGAAAAACAGGAACTGCTTGATATTGATACTGCAAACGAAAATTACGAGACAAGTGTAATTGACTTTGACCAGCAGCTTGAAAATCTAGAATGGGAAAAGACAACGCTTGAAGAAAATTTTTTGCTGTATCAGAGAAACGAAGTGGATTTAAAAAAATATTACGACATGGGAATTGTTACTCAAAGCGAATATCTTTCGGCGCGTAATAACAGACTGCTGTATCAGGTAAAAAAAATAATTAATGAAATTGATATGATTTTGTATAATAATAATGTTCAAAGTAAATTTGTAGACCTTGATTTGGACAGTGATAATACTGCGGAGGAACAGAATGACAAAGAAGCTTAAGATTTCTTTGATTACTGCGGGAAGTGTAATTGCTATTGCAGGAATTTTATTTGCACTCAGGGCAATTATTATAAAAGTAAATCAAAAGCCTGTTTACTATACTGTAAAAAAAGAAACTTATGAAAACGTAATAGAAATTTCTGGTACTGTCGAAGCAGCTCAAGAGCAGACTCTGCAGGCTTTGAGTGACGGAACAGTTCTTGCAGTTTATGTAAAAGAAGGCGACAAAGTAAAAAAAGGTGATGTAATAATTCAGCTTGACGATACGACTCAAGTTTATAATCTTGAAAAACATGATTACAATATGGCCGCTACCCGCATTACAGGAAGCGCTCGAGAAATAAAACTTATGCAGACAGAGCGTCGCTCTCTTTTGCAGAAGGTAGCAGAGCGAAAAGTTTCTGCAACCTTTGATGGAGTGATCGCGGCACTCGATGTTTCTGTTGGTGACTCGCTCGAAGCAAAGGACTCTGTCGGAACTCTTGTAAACATCGATTATCTTTTGGCAGAAGTCGAAGTTGCAGAAACCGATGTAAGTAAATTAAAGATAGGTCAGCAGGTTGAATTTTCTTTCAGCGCTTACAAAGATAAAACAGTTTATGGAACTGTAATCGGCTGGCCTGCAATCGGTGAAATTACAAGTCGTGGTGCAACAGTTGTAAAAGTAAAAATTAAGATAGAAGAGTTTCCGCCGGAGATTTTGCCAAATTATTCTTTTACCGGAAAAATTAAAATTTCAGAACCCGAAGAATATCTTTTAGTTGAACGTTACGCTGTCGGTTATGAAAATAAAAAGCCTTATGTTGTTACTAATAAATCAAGCGAAAAGAAATTTGTAAAAGCCGTTCCTTACGGTAATACAATGGTAAAAATAATTGAAGGCGATGTTAAAGAAGGTGATGTCCTTTTACAGCAGACTCAGCCAAAGATGTCGGGTTATGCAAGGAATAGAGGAGGAATGGCGCCGGGCGGCTTTGGTGGTGTTCCGCCACGGATGTAAAACGCACAACGCATTAAAATGAGCGCGTGCACAGTACATTCAAATACCCGCTCATTCAGGAATGAAATATGAAAAAGACAAACCGCGATGTTGTAGTCGAGCTTGAAAAAGTTAAAAAAATCTACTCAATGGGCGATGCCGAAGTCCAGGCCCTGCGCGGCGTAAGCTTTAAAGTTGAGCAGGGAGAGTTTATTTCTATAATGGGACCTTCTGGTTCCGGAAAGTCTACCTGCATGAACATGATCGGCTGCCTTGACCGCCCGACAAGCGGCACCGTTAAAATCGATGGCCGCGAAACCGCATTAATGAACGAAAAAGAACTTGCAGTCTTACGTAATAAAACGATTGGCTTTGTATTCCAGCAGTATCATTTAATACCGTCAATGAACGTAATCGAAAACGTGATGCTTCCATTAAAATACAAACGCGTGCCGCGTGAGTCTCGCTACGATATTGCAAAAGAAGCACTTAAAAAAGTAGGACTTGAAAACCGCGAGACTCACCGTCCTTCGGAATTGTCGGGCGGTCAAAAGCAGCGGGTCGCAATTGCGCGCGCAATCATTGCAGAACCAAAAATCATTCTTGCAGACGAGCCGACCGGCGCTCTTGATACAAAAACCGGAATCCAGGTAATGGATTTATTCCGCGAGATAAATAAATCCGGAACGACGATAATAATCGTAACTCATGATCCGCGCATCGGTGACAGTACTGAACGCTGTATAAAAATTCTGGACGGTAAATTATGTTAGAAGATTTTTTAAATGCAATTCAAAATTTTAAAAGAAATAAGACCCGTTCATTTTTATCTTTGCTAGGTGTAATCATCGGTGTCTGTGCTGTAATAGTAATTACAAGTCTTGGTAACAGTTCAACAAAACAGGTTCAGGATACTTTTGGAACAAGCGGTCTTGATATCGTAAGTATTTCAAGCGGCTTTATGCGCCGCAATCGTGATTCTGTTAAGCTTATCTTTGACGAAGCATTTAGAAAAAAATTATTTGAAGAAGTAAGGGACATTAAACATGTCTGGTATAAAAACAGCTTTAGTTCAACTTTGACTTATGGAACTGTTTCTGCAACGACAAACTGTTCTGCAGTAGAATACGGTTATCTAGAAATGTACAACATGGCCCTTGAAGACGGAGAATATTTTTCTGTTACTGATAACGAAGAAGGAATGCAGAAAATTATTCTTGGTCACGACATGGCAGAAAACCTTTTTCCAGCTGGTGATGCTGTCGGACAGAATATAACTGTTGTCGTTGATAAAGTTACTTTTGGTTTTAAGATTATCGGTGTCTTAAAAGAGCAGACTGTCGGAATGGAGTCGGGAACTGCATTTGTTCCGCGCGGGTTTTATTCTAAAAAGGTAAAACCAAATCCAACTGCAGATACTGTATTAGTCCAGGCAACCAGTTCAGAAAAATCGACAGAGCTTGTTACGACATTGACTGCATATTGTAAGTCCCTTACCGGCACAGAATCTGTACGCGTAAATTCGATGCAGACAATGCTTGAGCAGATGAGCTCAATTACAAATACGATGAGTGTATTGCTTGCCGCGGTTGCCGCCATCTCTCTTTTAGTTGGCGGTATCGGAATTATGAATATCATGATTGTAACTGTAACAGAGCGCCGGCAGGAAATTGGAATCCGTAAAGCGCTGGGAGCAAACCCGCGCGACATTTGTCAGCAGTTTTTGATTGAATCTGCAAGCATTACAGTCATTGGTGGTATTATCGGTGTCGTGCTTGGAGTGATTATAAGTCTTGCGTGTGAATATGTACGTGGAATGAGTATGGTAATAAGCACAAAGGCTTGTGTAATTTCGTTTGTATTTTCGGTTTTTGTAGGAATCTTTTTTGGATTGAACCCAGCCTTGCGTGCTGCAAAGCTGGATCCGGTGGAAGCGTTGGCTTCCTAGGTTTGCCGGCGGCTCTGTGTGGGATGCGAGAACCGCGCGGACGCGCGATTAAACGTTTCCGATAAAGTACTTTTTCTTTCCACGGCGGAAGATTAAAATCTTACCTTCAAGTGCCATGTCGCGTGTAATTACTTTTGTCTCGTCGTTAAGTACTTCTCCATTTACAGAAACAGCGTTTCCTTTTATAAACTCGCGTGCTTCACGTTTAGAACTTGCCATTCCGTTATTTACAAGAACATCGATTAAAGGAAGTTCTTCTTTATAATCAAAGCTTGGAACACCCTTAAGTCCTGTCATAATGTCGTTTACAGAAAGACCTTTAAAGTCACCTTTAAAAAGTTTTTCACTTACCATAACTGCATTGTCTGCTTCTTCTTTTCCATGGAGGTCTTTAACAACTTCCCATGCAAGAGTCTTTTGGGCAATGCGTGTTTCTGGAGCGGCCTGCTGCTGAGCGTAAATATCTTCAATCTGTTCGCGGCTCAAGAATGTAAATACTTTAAGGTATTCCAAAACCTTTGAGTCGTCACTGTTAATAAGATACTGGTAAATTGCATAAGGCGAAGTAAGGGACTTTTCAAGCCATAGAGCGTTTCCTTCTGACTTTCCAAACTTCTTTCCTGTCGGGTCAAGAATGAGCGGCATTGTAAACGCATAAGCTGTTTTGTCCAGAACTTTGCGGATCAAATCTACGCCGGTTGTAATGTTACCCCACTGGTCACTTCCTGCTACCTGCATGATACAGTTCTTTGCCTGATACAAGTGCAAAAAGTCGTATCCCTGAAGCAGCATGTAAGAAAATTCTGCAAAGGTAATCCCTGTTTCAAGGCGGCGGCGGATAATGTCTTTATCCAGCATGTAGTTTACGTTAATGTACTTACCGATGTCGCGCAGAAAATTTAAGAATGTGTAATCCTTCATCCAGTCGTAGTTGTCAACGAGCTCTGCTGTCGGAACAAGTCTCTTAATCTGATTACGGATTCCGTTTATGTTATTGTTTACTTTTTCTTCACTGATAATTTCGCGCTCTGCTGTCGGGCGAGGGTCACCAATTCTACCTGTCGCGCCGCCGCACAATAATACCGGCTGGTGTCCTGCATTTGCAAGACGTTTTGCCATACACAAAGATGAGTAGTGTCCTAAGTGGAGAGAATCTGCGGTAGGGTCGGTTCCCCAGTAAAAAGCAAAAGGCTTTCCGTCCAAAACCTTCTGGAGTTCAGCTTCTTCTCCCGCAATATCTTTTATAAGTCCGCGCCATTTTAAATCTTCAAATAATGTCATGCTTTCTTTCCTTTTTTATTTTGAATGTAACAGAATGTTCCAAGTGCAATTCCAAACAGAATCATGATAACGCATAAAATCTGTCCGGTAGAAATATTTGTAAGAACAACATCTCTATCAAGCGGTGCTCCTGAAACGTTTCCTAATTTAAATCCCATGTCTTCATCCGGCATTCTAAAGTATTCAATAAAGAATCTGAAAAAGCCGTAGCCGATTACATAAAGCGAAGTTATAAAGCCGTCGAAAGGCTTCTTTTTGCGTACAAACCAGAGAATTGCAAAAAGTACAATTCCTTCAAAAAAAGCTTCGTAAAGCTGGCTTGGATGACGCGGAAGATTTACAAGACCATTTGCCGGAATCGGCATTCCGACAGAGTCAGCAAATTCCTTTACCCATGCAATCGAAGCGCTGTAACTGTGCGCTGTCGGAAACTGCATTCCCCACGGCATCTTTGTAAGGCGGCCAAATAATTCACCGTTTAAGAAATTTCCCAGTCGTCCAAAGGTATACCCGCACGGAATTGCAACACAGATTGCGTCCATCCATTTAAAAAGTGGCTTTTTATTTTTTTTGCACCAGAACAGTACGCCCAAAAATCCGCCGATAACGCCGCCGTGGTAGGACATTCCTGCAAGACCTGTAAAATTCATCTGTTCATCAAACGGCCAGAAAATCAGCCACGGAGCTTTAAGATATTTTCCGCTCGGTGTATAAACAAGGCATGCAAAAATGCGCGCGCCGATTAAAAGAAAAACAAAGCCGGTTGCAATAAAGCTTAATACTTCATCTTCTGTAGGCTTTGAGTCTGCAGTATTAAGTTCTCCAGCCTTGTGTTGCTTTTTTAGAATCATATATGCAAATGCAAAAGCAAAAACATACATAAGTCCATACCAGCGCAAAAAATGCAAAAAAGGAACGCCCGGAATAATTTCCGGCGTAATCCATTTTGGATAAGTTATGTAGAGTAGTGAACTCATATTTTAAATCCTTGTTCAACTGCTTTTAAAAGCTTTGATTTTAGTAAATTATTTTCTTTTCGGATTTGAGTTAATTCATAGTTCTGCATCTTAATTGTTTCTATTAACTCGCCGGTTGTTAAAGCACCGCTTCCGACCAAATCCTGAATGCCGCTGATTTTAAGTTCAAAATCTTCTGCCGCTTCTTCTGAAGCCTGCTCAAATGAGAATGAACTTAAATCATCTGATGGAGTAAAGTCGTCGTCAAACGAAAGTGCCTCTGATGCAAGAATTTTTTCTGTAATGCGGTAAATTGCCTGAGACAAAACGCACTGCGGCTTATAGATGATTACCGGAAGACGGCTTGCAAGTGCGCGGTCTTCGAGAGAATCGCGGTACATAATTCCAAGATGCTCAAGATCAAGCCCAAGATACTGGTTGCACGAAGCACGGATTCTCTGAGCGCGGTCAGCATCCTTTGGGTCTTCGATCATATTCATAATAAGGCGCGGCTTAAAAAGCTTAAGACGCTTTTCAAATTTTTCTGCGTTTTCAGGATCTACCTGACGGATTTCTTCGATAAGCTTTGGAATATAAAGACGCTGCATTGCCTGCGGATCTTTTTTTAGCTGTGTCAGTTTTTTAGAAGCCGCGCTTGTCGGTTTAAATGAAGATGTCATCAATCGGAATACGGCATTCTTTAAGAAGAGATATCCGTTTAAGGTTGCTGTGACAGCTGGTGCTGTTACAACAATTCCCTGTGGAGACAAAAGGAATAAGTCAAGAATTATCTGATGAGTTCCAGCGCCAAGGTCTATTACAAGATAATCGCAGTCAAGGCTCTTAAAGGCCTTAATCAGTTTATTGCGCTGTGGAGCTTTTAATGAAGTAAGTCCTGGAATTTCTGAGTCGCCTGCAATAAATCTTACGTTTTCGTAATCTGACCAGGCGATGATATCTTCAAAATTACCGTTTCCGGTAAGCCATGTTCCAAGGCCCTCTTTAGGAGCCTGCTGTCCTAATACAAGGTGAAGGTTAGAAGCACCAAGGTCTAAATCTGCTAAAACAACTCTTTTTCCACTCTGACCAAGTGCAATGGCCAGGTTTGCGGACAAAAGGCTCTTTCCTACACCGCCTTTTCCGCTGGCAACTGGAATAATCTGCATAATGCGCAAATTATACTATAAAATGTACATCTGCTCAACATAAGGCAGATTAAAATGCAGGCCTGACGCTGTAAAAATTTATTTCTTGAAGGCTCAAAAAATGTGTGGTAAAATAGAACAATCGGTAGGTGTAGAGTTATGGATTTTCAAAAAATTGTAGATGGAATAGGGGCTATGGCGTGTATCGTTTCAGTTGAAAAGCTTGAAAACGACCGCTACGGAAAGTTTAGAATTGTAACAGGAAACCGGTCATACATAAGTACTATCGAAAAACCTGGCCCTGGTACAAAAATGCTGACCGACAAGTTCATTCCTAACGCTGAATACACAACTTATCTTACCCGCGATTTAAATTTTGAAGACTTCTGCTACCGTGCCGCTGTAAAAAAACAGTGCCTTCATTCCTATGCACATCCTGACAGGATGCCGGTCTGGTTCAATATGACCTTTTTGCCCATCGATTACGAGGAAGGTAATCTCTGCCATTGTATTTATATAATGGAAATAAATGTCGAAGCAGATTCAAAACGGCTTTCTAATATTTCTGGCGAGATGGCATCTGCTGTTCTTGAAACTTGTATTAAGCTTCGTGGAACGACAGATTTTAAAAACACAATGAAGAGCGTTGTTAAAGACATTCGTGAACTTTGTGATGCTGAACATTGCTGTATTCTTACAATGAATACTTATGAAAAATCATGTGCTGTTTTGTGCGAAGCATTCAGCGAGACATCAAAGCTTAAGCCAATGGATACTTATCTCAACGAGCATTTTTATTCACTTGTCGAAAGTTGGGAAGATACTATTGCCGGTAGTAACTGTCTTATTGCTAAAAATGATCAGGATATGGAAGTTGTTCAGCAGCGAAATCCTGGCTGGTATGAATCGCTTTTAATTGCAGGGGCAAAAAACATTGTTTTATTCCCTTTAAAATCGCGAGACCACCTTTTGGGTTATATGTGGGTAATTAATTTTAATGCAGATAATGCAGTTAAAATTAAAGAGACTCTCGAGCTTACAACATTTATTCTTGGTTCTGAGCTTGCAAACTATCTTCTTTTGGACCGCTTAAAGATTTTAAGTTCAAAGGATATGCTTACAGGCGTTTTAAATCGTAACGAGATGAATAATTTTGTAGATAAGCTTTCTGCTCCGCCGGAAAAAGCTGAAGAAGAAATTTCTGACTCTTCTGTCGGTGTAATTTTTGCAGACCTCAATGGTTTAAAAACTGTAAATGATGAAGAAGGTCATCCAGCCGGAGATAAGCTTTTAAAGGATGCTGCAAAAGTATTGCTTGAAGTTTTTGATGACAGTCAGATTTTCCGTGCCGGTGGTGATGAGTTTTCTATTATTATTACAGGAATAACGGAGAATGAATTAAATAAAAAGATAGAACAGATAAGAAAAGTTTCTGAAAATTACGGAAAGGTAAATTTTGCGCTGGGTGGTAGTGTAGAACCGAGCAGAAAGAATGTCCGTCTTGCTTTGCGCCATGCTGATGAAAACATGTACGAAGACAAGAAAAAATATTACGCTGCACATCCGGAAAAGAAAGTCCGCTAGTTTTTAGTGCCGTATTTTTTTTAGACGCTTGTCACCATTTTATCTTTGGAATAATATAAGGGATATGATTTATCGAAATATAAAAGCGCGTATTCTTACGCTTATCTTTACATTTGGTATTTTTGTTTCTGCAGGTTGTGCTCAATCGCAGAAGTCTAACGCAGATGAAGACAGGTATTTAAAAAATTTCCTTACTATCTATAAATATCTTCAGGATAATTATGTTGAACCTGTTGAAGCAAAAAAATTATACGAGGGTGCTATCAAGGGAATGATGGAATCCCTTGGAGATCCGTATACAGTCTATCTTGATATTCAGGATATGCGGGGCTTAACAGATACTACAAGCGGAAACTTTTATGGCGTTGGTCTTTCAATTTCCAAGATGAATAAATCAACTCCGGAAAAGCCTGCTTACGTTGATGTAGTTGCTCCGATTGAAAATACTCCGGGTTACAAAGCCGGAATCCAGGCCGGAGATAAAATCACAGAAATTAACGGAGAGCCGACTCCGCCGATGAGCATGGAAGATGTACTTTCGCGCTTAAGAGGTCCGCGCGGTGAACCTGTAGAAGTTACGATTCTCCGTGGAAAAACCGTTACCTTTAAAAAGACTTTAATCCGTGATTTGATTCAGGTGCCGACAGTTGAATCTGCAATGATTGGAACTATCGGTTATATGCGTCTTATTCAGTTTACGCCGGAGACTGCTCCAAATGTGGAACAGGCAATTAAATCATTTGAAAACGCAGGCGGCTACACAGGTCTTATCATTGACCTCAGAAATAATCCGGGCGGTCTTTTGGACAGCGCTGTAAAGGTTGCTGACAAGTTTATAGATTCTGGTGTTATCGTTTCTACAAAGAGCCGTATCTCTTCTGAAAATAAAGCCTTTTCTGCAACAAAGAGTTCAACTCTTGTAAAGAAAAATGTTCCTATCGTTGTTCTTATAAACAAGGGTTCTGCAAGTGCTTCTGAAATTCTTGCAGGTGCCTTAAAAGATTATCACGTTGCATATCTTGTTGGTGAACGTACTTACGGAAAAGGCTCTGTTCAGCAGGTAATTCCATTTACAGAACCAGATGGAACTCTTGACGGAATTAAGCTTACCGTTGCCCGCTATTATTCACCGACTGACTGCAATATCGACAAGATTGGAATTCCTCCGGATCGCGAAGTTAAATTTACTGAATACACAGATGAACAGACAAAGTCGTTTATCAAGATGACAGAAGATCAGGTAATTGAAAAATATGTCGAAGCTCATCCTGACATGACAGAAGATGATATTGCTGTTTATGCATCGAAGCTTCAGAAGGAATATGGGCTTGACCTTCGTCTTTTGAGACGCCTTATCAGAGTTGAAACAAGACGTACAAAAAAGGCAATGGTTTACGACCTTGATTACGATGTTCAGTTAAACGAAGCAATTAAAATTATTAAAGAAGAAAAATTTACTTCGCTTGTTCGTTCAACAAAAACATTAAAGCAGCTTCAGCAGGAAGCAGAAGACGAAGATGCAAAAAAGCAGGAGCTTGAGCCTTCTGTAAAGAAAGACTAGGCAGTTCTGATGCGCCAGTTTGTTCTTGAAAAAAAGCCGGACTCAAAGGGTCTTATTACTATTGACGGAAAAGATTTTAAATACATCCGTCAGGTTTTAAGACTCAAAGCCGGTGATATGATAAAAGTATCTTCCTTTGGAAAATCCTACTCTGCAACTCTTGCGTCAATCGATGACTCAAAAAAAATAATTACGCTTCAGTTGTGTGACACTCAAACTGAACCAAAAGAGTCCGGGGCAGTCCCGTCGGACCGGCCGGAGTTCTGGCTTTTGCAATTTATTCCAAAGCCGCAGAAGATGGAACTGATTATAAGACAGGCAGTCGAGTGCGGTGTAAGTAAAATTATTCCGGTTGTGGGAGAGTATTCGCAGGATAGAGGCGAGCGCCGCGAACGTATTGAACGCATTATCCGCGAGGCCCGTCAGCAAAGTGGATCTCCTGTAGAGACAGAGGTGTTAGAAGCGATGGCACTTGAAAGCGCCCTTGAATTGATAAAGGAGCGGCGCGAGCAGGCTTTAAACGATAAAAAGGCTAGCGTTTGTATTTCGCTTTATGAGCGTAATCAGGATTCTGTGTCGGTGCACGAAGCGGTATCGCGTGCTGTAAATGACGCTGAATCCTGCGCGACCTCAGCAGACGCGAAAATCGATTTTGCAATCTGCGCAGTCGGATGCGAAGGCGGCATAAGTCCGTCTGAAATTACATTGCTAAAAGACGCAGGATTTAGTACAGTACATTTAGATGTAAATATATTGCGCTGCGAGACTGCAAGCCTTTACGGAATGGCAGTTTTACAGACGACAATTTTGGAGAATAAAAAATGGCAGTTGAAAGAATAAAAGTTTTAGGCGTACCGGTTGATGTTTGTCAGACTGAAGATTTTGAAAACGAAATACTTGAGCTTTTAGCCCGCCCGGGTGCAAAGCAGATTGTGTTTCTTTCGGTATGGGGACTTTTAAGGGCACGCGGAAACAGTAATTTTGCAGAATGTGTGCAGAACGCTGATTTAGTTCTTCCAATTTCAAAAAGCATCATTAAGGGAGCTGCCTTTTTACAAAAGCCGGTTCCTTTAAGACATAACCCATTTAGAACTGTAATAAATCTTATGTCGGTTCTGGACTCACATTATAAATCTATTTACATTCTTGGCGGAAGAAAAAAGAATCTTCAGAAGGCACAGGGCAATGTCAGAAAGACTTTTCCTAACCTTAATCTTGTCGGCCGCTATGTAGGTTATTATCCGCGTGCAATCGAAGACGATATCATTCAGGCAATTTACAAAGCTTCGCCTTCGCTTGTTTTAATTTCTGACGGTGTAAAAGAAAAAGAAGCATGGTCTTATAACAGACGCAATCGTTTTTCTAACAGTATCTTTTTGTATTACAAGGATGCAGTTGGAATTTTTTCTGAACACACACGCCGCATTAAAGAAAGCACTTTTGATAAGGGACTTGAAATCTGGAATGAAATCTTCAGGAATCCTCTAAAATTATTCTTGATTTTCCCATTTTTGTACTATAAAATACTCTTAGTCTGGTATCGGATTTTTAAAGAGTAAAAAAAGTGTTAAATTCATCTAGAAACGATGATCCTGAGTTTAATGCATTTGTCAAATATTACCACGCCGTCGACTCTGATATTTCGTTAGTTTGTAAAGGAAAATCGCCTCAGGCAGGCAGCAAAAAAATTGAGCTGGAAATTGACAGAAAGATTCAGCAGAATCCGGCTTATTCTATTCTTGTCGGTCAAAGTGAATTAATCAAAAAAGTAAAGCGCGATATTTATTTTGTAAAGGACAAGGACTGCAAGGTTCTTTTTGCAGGCGAAAGCGGAACCGGAAAATCCCTTGCCGCCCGGGTTCTTCATAATGTCAGTCAGTATGGGAATAAGAGATTTGTAAACGTCAATGTCGGTGCTCTGCATCGCGAGATGATTGAAACGACATTGTTTGGTTCTGTAAAGGGTGCGTACACAGATGCTCAGGATAGGAAAGGTCTTATCAGCATGGCTTCGGGCGGGACTTTGTTTATGGATGAAATTGGAGAACTTCCTTTAAGTTGTCAGCCGCAGCTTTTACATGCTCTGGACTGTGGTTCTTACCGCAGGGTAGGAAGTGATAAGGAAGAGCTTGCGTCAACGCGATTTGTCTTTGCAACTAATTCAAATCTAAAAAAGCTTGTTTCAAGAAAAAAGTTCAGAGAAGATTTGTACTGGCGTATTGCAGAATTTGTTATAGAAATTCCTGCTCTCAGAGAACGAAAAGAAGACATAATTCAGATTGCAGAATCTTTTCTTGCAGAGTTAAATGAACAGGATTACAAAAATCGAAAATATCTTTGCCCTGATGCAAAGGACAAACTCTTGTCTTATAACTGGCCGGGAAATATCCGCGAGCTTAGAACCTGTCTTAAGATTGCAACAATTTATTCTAAAGGCGATAAGATCGAAGCATCGGACATACGATTTGTATAAGCTCTGCTCGTACAACCAATGTCGCGTGGCTCGCACGTGCCCTGCGGATCATTTCGCGCTGTTGTGTGCCCCTCGGATTAATGATCCGCGTTATGTGCCAGTCCCGCAGCCTTTGTAAAAATCTTTTCAAGATACTGCGCCTCTCCTTCTGACAGCGCGGCTCGTGACAGAATATCAAGCCAGAACCGCTCCTGCTCATCGCGGCCCGCAATTTTAAAAAAGCCGATTTTCCGGAGGTCGTCTGTAATAGACGTAACCGTTTGACCAAGGCGCTCAAGCGTAACTGGTGTTATACCCGAGCCTGTAAATCCTGACTTAGATTTTTGACTTTGCCTGAAAAGATGGTAGCAGATAATCTGAACTGCGTGAGAAAGATTGAGCGATGCAAAACTTTCGCTTGACGGAATTGTAACAGCTCCCGTGCATTCGTTGAGCTCTTCGTCAGTAAGGCCTGTACGCTCGTTGCCAAATACAATCGCAAGTTTTGCATCCGCGCCTGTAAGAAAATCGGCTTTTTGTGCCATCTCTTCCGGGAACAGATACGAGCCGCGCCGTTTTTTGCCCTTGCGTCTTGTTGTACCAAAGGCTGCCGTGCAGTCAGAAGTGGCCTCGGTTATTGAGTCAAAGAACTGACATTTGTCCCAGATAGGGGCGGCATGTATTGCAAGAATGCGTACGCGTTCATCGTCAAATTCCTCTTTTTTACCTACAATGCGAAGCGTTTTTATATCGTTGTTTGCCATTGCACGGCAGGCAGCTCCAATGTTGCGGCTTTCTTCCGGGCGGGCAAGAATAATACAGATATTATCAAGATTCATTCCTTGAATATATCGTTTTTTTGACATTTATTCCACCGGCGCATTTGTTTGACTTTTTTGAGCGATTTTTGTTATTTTGGGCCGCTTTTGGGGGTAAGTCAAATATCTCTAATTTTTTTCGTTTATATTTGACAATTTGGGGATATTCGAGTAACATTAAATAGTGTAAAAAGTTTTACCTGCTAGAGGGAGATATATGACAAATAATGACAATCTCGTTCCTGGATTTAATGACGAGAAAGACGACAGCCTTAAGATTACTCTTGATAAGATTGAAGAAGTACCTAACTGTTTGACAGTTATTCTAAATGGCTATGTTGATACATATAATTCAAGCTTTTTCCAAAAGCGTATTTCAAAAGTTGTTGAAGCTGGCTATGTAAATTTGATTTTTAATTGTGCTGCATTGAATTACGTTTCTTCAACTGGTATCGGTTCATTTACAGCATTCCTTAAAATGGTAAAGCCTAAGGGTGGAGATATCGTTCTTCTTGAGATCCAGCCTAAGGTATACGAAGTATTTCAGCTTTTAGGATTCTCTCAGTTCTTTAATATTAAAAACTCTACAGAAGAAGCAATTAACTTTCTTAAAAGTGATGCTCCTACTGTCAGCAGCGTATTCCCTAAAGTATTTGCATGTCCTGTCTGCTCAAAGAGACTTAAGGCATCTCGTGCCGGACGTTTCCGTTGTTCAGAATGTAAATCCATTCTTGCAATTGATGCTCAGGGACAGGTCTTCCTCGGGTAGAGCTGATTCTTTAATCAAAGGTTAAAAAAATGAAAAAATTCTCAATCATTCTCATGGCATTATTGATGTCTTCTTTTGCATTTGCACAGGAAGAAATGATTTCTTATACGATTCATTCTGATAACATTATGCTTACTGGAGAAGCTGCCATTTATTTTAAGGTTGTCCCGGGCGATTATGTAATTAAGTCTAAGAATGGTCAGATTGTCTTTAATTTTGAAATTGAAAAAGTTAAGGACTTTGATATTGATGAATATTTAAAATATCATCCAAAAAAAGATGAACGAACTCATCTGTCTCTTGATGAGGAAAGTACAGAAAAAATCTTTTTGTTTGATGAAGACGGTTTTAGACTTTCTGATGAAAAACATGAACTGATGGTTTCTAATTATGATCATGCTGCTTTATTTACATTTTTGTGCAATGATCCTGTAGGTTCAAAAATTACACTTAAGTGCGTGGCATATAAATCTCTCTGGGGTGAAGTATATGACCTTTCCAAGGATGCTGTTAAAAAGATTATGTCACAGAAGGTTCATTCAGTACAAATGGGACCAATCAGATTCTGGTTCTATCTGTAGAATATGACTTTTTGAAATATCTATAAATAGGAAAGACACCCGTTCTTTGTGCAATGCGCAGGAAGCGGGTGTTTTTTATGTTTGCGACTACATTTTGGAAGCCTGTGGATAACTTGTGTGAAAAATGTTAAAACCACGGTGGAAGCTGTGGATAACTTGCGTAAAAGTGTCATTTTGACGCAAAAAAATCGCATCAATTTGTTGATTATTTCACTTTTGGTTTGTAATTCTTTGTATTATAAGGATTTACGAATAAATTCACTCTTCTGCTATAATTCTATATATTGCATAGAAATAAACCTGTATAGTAAAAAGCTGTATTGATTTGTGTTGACAACCTGTGGATAACTTTGTGGGTTGTGGAGATATTACATTTTTATTTCTGACATGGAAAACGCGGATTTTTTTTGAAAAACACGAGGGTTTTTATTGGACTATGTGTCTTTAACGTGGTATTCTATTAGTTATAATGAAAACTATTTTTTCAGTTTTGCTTTCTTATATATTTCTATGTATTGTGGGCATTGCAGGCGTTTCTGTGCTCTTTATGATTTATTTTGGATGCATGAATTATGTTGTAGGGCAGCCTTTGGATCTGATTTCGTTTGAATCGTTTAAGGTTGGCTTTGAACTTGCTCTGCCGCTTGTTTCTATCTCTGTACCTATGTTCCTTATTTTGTCGCTCATAAGACACTCAAAAAAGAATAAGATTATCGGAATTATAACAACTACCGTTCTTGCCTGTTCAGCATGGGCTTTTGCATTACCTTTTTTGCTTTCTCATGAATCTGTAAGTGTAGAAAATGCTCCTGTCGGAAAAAGCACTTTATCATCAGGGTACTTTAGACTTTCTGGAAATTCACTTTATTATTTTACAAAAATGAATTCAGATAATACTGCTGACGGAATTGTAATTAATGTTGCACAGGGTTCAACTGAAAAAATATTTTTTTCTGTTCTTGATGACAGCAAAGTATCAATTCCAGACTCTGAACCTTTTTCTGATATTCTTGTAAAGCGCACGGTTGAATTTCCAAAACTTTTGAGTGACAGTCTTTATGACCTGTATTATCTTGGACGCGCCGGAAAAGCCGCTTACGAAAAATCTTATGCAAACTGGCTTATTTTCTGTCTTTTGGGTGTTTCACTTATCTGTGTTTTTATGCTTTCGGGTGTCAGCAGATGGCGTCTTATAAATGCATTTTTTGTAATTGTGTTTACTGGAATTGTAATTAAGGCAAATGCAATCTGTTATGCGGTTCCGATGTATAAGCCGTATCTTGGATTTTTATATTCTGCAAACGAAAAACTTTCTGCAAGCTTTTCGATGTTTGACTGTCCGATTGCTGTTGCAGTAAATATTGTTTTAATTTTGATAATGTGCATTTTAGGTATTACCGGAAAAATAATTAATCATTCTAAAGTGCAAGAGGACGAAGACGAATGAAAAAGATTCTTATAAATTTATTCATCTATACTTTTCTTGCAGGCTTAATCTGTTTTTTAGTGGGTGCCTTTGTTTTTAAAGTTCCTCTTGTAAACAGCTCTGATGTAATGACATACAGAATTAACAACGGGCTTTGCTTTTTGCTGGTTGCAATTCCGTCGATAGTAATTTCTGGTTTTCTTATCGGTTGTGCTGTTTCGTTTGGTGATGTAAAAGCTCCGGCTTATTCGCGCTTTTCTTCTCCTATTGCGGACTGTTTTAAGGGAGTTGTTTTAATTTCAATCTGTGCAACTTTTTTACTTGCGATGGCGCATGATATTCTGCTTCCTGCAAGAGAGCAGCGCAGAGTTGAACTTGAAGAAAAACCTTATCTTATAAATCAGTACAACAGACTTGCTCAGGAGTATCTTTTAAAAGCAACAAAGAAAAGAGAATACGCAAACCTCGCTTCGTTCTATGCTAAAAAGGCTCTTGAACTTGACCGCAAAAATCAGATGGCTTTAGATATTTCAAAGCGTGCAGAGCTTGCTGGTGCTACAAAGAGTGCAGACGATAAAAGTGATAATGCCGGTTCAAAAAGTCTGTCGCAGGAATTACAGCTTGAATCAGAGCCGATTGATATGTCAGAGATTAATAAAATAAACTCGTCATCGGTTTATGAACTTGTTCAGGAATCTCAGCGTCTTTTTGAAAAGGACGATTATCTTGGCTCGCATTATTATGCGCAGATGGCAATCCGTATTGCAAAAGGAACGGATGCAAATCTTGATACGGCAAAGCAGTATGCAAACCGTGCATGGAATATTTTGTCTGATGCAAAAGCTGAACGTGTTACAGAAGCTAATTTGTTTTTTAGAAAAAAGGTTGAAGGTTATACAAAGCTTATGGCCGGAGACTTTTTAAGTTCATATTATATTTTTCAGGGATTAAGTAATCAAAAGTTTGAATATTCAAAAGACCCTGATGTTGTGCGTTATTTAAATCGTGCACGCTATGAACTTTTAAACGATTATTTTTTTGATGACGAAACAGAAGATAAAGATACTTTTGAAAGCTGCGAGAATGTTTATTTTTCACTTAAGCATACTGACGGTTCTTATGATATCTTTTTTATAAAGGGAATTACTGATGTAGGAAATACCGGAGAGCTTGTACGATATCTTCGTGAGATGACAATCTATTCGTTTAATTCCAAAGGTGACTTTGTTCACTCTATGTCGGTTCCTTATGCAAAGATGCTTGCTGTAGAAGTGAGTACTCTGAATGATGAAAAGCGCGAGGCTGTGGGTGTTAATCCTGAGTGGAAGCTTATTCCGTACATTATGCTTTGTTCTCTTGACAGAAATGTAGAAGGCAAGCGCATTGAACCTGAATATTATTCCAAGGATAAAGAAAAAATTACGGGACCAAATCAGATTTTCCTTTCTATGCCATACGAAGATTTTTCGGTTTTAACAAAATGCACAAATGGAATTCATAAAATGAATTTCTGGCATTTTAACAAGATGAAGCTTGCCGCTTCTTCTTACGGCTATTCTGATGAAATAATTTTGCAGTCGGTTTTGACTAGTGTGTTCTATCCGTTTATGATTTTTATTCTTTTGATTTTTACTGCTTCAATCGGCTGGAACTACAGATTGCAGTCTGTTAAAGTTTTTAAGTTTATATGGCTTTTTGTTATTCCTCTTGTAAACGTCATTATGTACGGCGTGGTTGGTTTTTTTGAATTTTTTGTAAAGCTTATGAACTTTATTTTTATTGGTGTTGCAGGAACGTCTTATGCAATTTATCTTGGAGTTGTGTTCTATCTCTTTTTGCTTATTGCATCCTGTGTTACATTCTTGTCTCGAAAAGGCGATTAGTATATAGTAAGCCTCATGGATAATGTTCAGAAATTTTACAGCGACATAGAAAAGATTAAAAAGCACAACAGAGATTCTTCTGGTGTGCTTAATATTAAAACAGTCGTTTCTCAAATCAGTGATTTATTTGAAAACAACAATCGCGGTCTTTGCGATCTTCCTCATTCTTTAATTGAATACTGGCTTGAAAAATATGTTAATCCGGAACTTGATTCTGGAAGTAAGGATTTGAGTACGTCATGTCTTGATAAGCTTTGTGCGATGCAGTCTTTTTTATATGGTGATGATGATACGGATTCTCTTGTGCTTGAAGACTGGCAGCAGATTGCGGATGCGGTAAATTACGAGGCTGAAGATTTGCCGATGGATTTACTGAGTCAGATGATGACAACTTTAGTTGATAAGCGGGCGTTGTAATGAATTATTCTTCATGCACTCAATGTCCGAGAAACTGTTGTGTTGACCGAAACGTGCGCGCAGGTTTTTGCGGTGAAAAAAAAGAAATTCGTATTGCAAGTGCGTGCCTTCATTTTGGCGAAGAACCTTTGATTACAGTCTTTGGCGGAAGTGGAACTGTTTTTTTTACCGGCTGTACTTTGCGCTGTGCCTTTTGTCAGAATTACCAGATATCTCAGCAGGGAATGGGAGCTGAAGTTTCGTGCGACGAGTTTGTAAAGATCTGTCACGCGCTTGAAGATGCCGGAGCTGAAAACATAAATCTTGTTACGGCAAGTCATGTTATTCCGCTTCTTGCAGAATACTTAAAGCAGGCGCGAAATGACGGAGTAAAGATACCTTTTTGCTGGAACAGTTCGGCTTACGAAAGTATTGAGTCACTTGAATTATTAAAGGACCTTGTTACAATCTGGCTTCCGGATTTGAAGACAATAAATGCAGATCTTTCGCGCGAGCTTTTTCAAGCGCGTGACTATCCCGAGAGAGCGACAGAGGCAATCAAATGGATGATAAAAAACAATTCTCTCAAAATTGAAACAGTGTCCGGCGTGGACAAACAGACTGGAAAGACAACAGAAAAAGAAAAGATGACAAGCGGTGTAATTATCCGTCATCTTTTTTTGCCGGGCCGTTTTGAAGATACTGCTGACACGCTTGACTGGTTAAAGAATAATGCGGATAAAAAAGCGGTAATCTCGCTTATGTCGCAGTATACGCCGGTTCCTTTTAAAGAAGATGAATCAAAGCTTGCAAAGCGAAACGCTGCGCTCGGTATAATAGAAAACCGGCTTGTGTCTGAGCAGGAAGATGGAGATCTTCGTGATCTGATAGAAGCATACGATTTTGACTTTTTGTTTTATCAGGATTTGTGTCAGGATACGGAGTGGCTTCCGGATTTTAACAGAATTCAACCTTTTTCTAATGCGCTTGCAAAACCGATGTGGCATTGGAACGATGGCTTTGTACGATAGATTCAAATTGAATTAATGACACTACGATTTGAAAAAATCCTTGACTTTATTCCTAACTAAACATAAAATGGATATATGGACTTAAGAACTGTACTTGTGCCGGAAACGGTAAACCTTCATTTGAAGGGTAACTCGAAAGAAGAAATTATTGATGAAATGTTGGATATTCTCATTAAGGCAGGCAAGGTAACTGACAAGGCTGCCGCACGCGAATGTGTACTTGAGCGTGAACGTAAGATGTCCACTGGTATGAAACACGGTATTGCCATTCCTCACGGAAAGACAGACACTGTTTCTGATTTAGTTGCTTGTATCGGTATCTCTGATAATCCGATTGATTTTGATTCTTTGGACCAGGAACCATGCCGCATTTTTATTATGACATTGTCTCCGGTAAATAAGACTGGTCCACACCTTCAGTTCCTTGCTGAAGTAAGCCTTTTGTTCAAGAGCGCAGAAAAGCGTCAGCAGATTCTTGAAACTCAGGACAAGGCAGAAGTAATTAAGATTTTAACAGAATAGATTGCTGCTTAAATAAAAGTGAGCCTTTATGCGCATTGCATAGAGGCTTTTTTTGTTATAGAGTATTAGTATGAAGTTAGATCCACTTTTTACAGTAAAAGAAAATAAGCTTTACAAAATTGACGGCGGTGCATCTTTTGAATGCTTTAACGAAATTACAGATATTTCTGCAGGGCACGATTTTTCGTCGGATGTAATTTATAAGATAATCATAAATCAGAAAACAATAGAGCCGGAAGCAGAGTGTTATAATGAAGAGTTTTTAGCAAAGCTTCGCGATGACTTAAAGATGCTCGAAGAAAAGGGCGTGTTTGCGGTTTTGTCTGTTGAACCTTCGGATAAGGCGATTGCCGCTTGTAATGCAGAAGGCGAGGTTTTCTGTCAGTATGTGGCTGCGGTAAAGCATACTGCGCGCCGCGTAAAAGACTGTGTAAGCGTTGCAGGAATTGTAATCCGTGATGATGTTTTGACTTCATGCGCGCCGGCAGAGAAAGAAAGTGTGGCCGCAGAAGCTGGAGTGAAATCTGGCGCACAGAAGATCGCGTACTTTATCGATGAACTTTCTGCAAAACACGCGCAGTATGTCTTTTTAGCAGAAGACATCGCATTTGAACAATCGCGTTCGCTTGATAGCGGATACGATAGCCGTATTGTAAAATTATAAGGTAGAACTGCAAAATATTCGTAATTTTTACATAAAATTCGGTAAAAATGCGTAAAAATCGATGAATTTCTTTGGTTTTCAATGCTTTTGACTTGATATTTTGGAGACTTTGTGTAAGTATAAGCACATTGTCTGCAAATTCATGTGGGATGGCAGACATTTTGGGAGACTTATGACAGAAGAAAATTCTACATGTTCAGAATTCCGTGCAACAGTGTTTGGCTCTTTTGCGCTTTCTGCAGTACTTCTTGTTCTCTGTGCTTGTATTGCATTTTTTTGCCCGGTAGAAAAATCTTCAGTAGCTTCTTTTGGCGAAATTATTTCTGAAGATGAAAAGCAGAACGTTGCACTTGAAATTGCCTGTACGGCAAATTTTTTAACAGACTCATTTGATTCTACTAACTTTGTTCCTGGTGTAAATACTCTTTACGTACGTGATTTTTTTAATCTTTCGCAGGCAGCCTCTGGTGATGCTGGTCTTGATTTGTACCGCAATCCACAGACTCGCGGCGCTGTCGAATGGTTTTACATCCGTATAACCGGTCGTCGGAGTGTTGCTCTTGCCATAATCGAGGCAGCCGACAGAGAAAACATTCCTCTTTCACTTGCATTTGCGCTGGCTTACACAGAGAGCCGCTATAACTTTAATGCAGTTAACACAAATGTAAATGGTTCGATTGACAGAGGGCTTTTTCAGTTAAATGACAGGAGCTTTCCGCAGCTTGAGGACTCTGACTTTTTTAGCCCTCAGGTAAGCGCGCGTTACGGAATGAGACACTTGCGTTTTTGCCGTGGTGTTGCAAAGGATGATCTTGTTGCAGTTGCTATGTACAATGCGGGTGTGAGCCGTGTAAAGAACAATCAGACTCCAAAGTCGACTCTGGCTTATGTAAGTAATATTGCGCGCTACCGTGCTGTTCTTGAAGCCGAGTTTGAGCGCGAAGTTGTCGAGCTTGTAAGTCAGGATTCTGTTTTGGAACCTGAGCTTTAGTTTTGGCACGGCGGACTTGGTGGTGCCGGCGCCTGAATTAGATGAATCGGGAGCGGACCTTAGAAAAGTCTGTTTATTGTGATAAAATTCACAGTAAACAGACTTTTTTGCGTTTTTACGCCTGAATTCAACCAAAAAACACTTTTCCCTCCTGAATTAACATTGACCCTTAATTTCAAATCTGCTACCCTATAATTAGTTAAATGCTGTTACTTTTTTCACAGTAATTCAGCCTGAATGAAAAATGCAAAGAATATCTGAACCGTCACGAAAGCGCCTTGTAGAACTGGCACAGATTTTATCTCAGATAAAGGATGAACGGATTACTTCTGTTCAACTTGAAAAGCTGACAGGCTGGTCGAGCGCTTCGATAAGAAAGGATATTTCGTGTATTGAATATTCCGGCGGAGTGTCAAACGGCTATACGGTCACTGAGCTTGAAAAGGCAATCTGCATGGCTTTGGGACTTTCGTGTGAACGCTCGGATGCTGATGTAAATGGAACAAAGCATAAGTGCTGTATCGTTGGCTTGGGAAAGCTTGGGGCGGCTCTTTTGGAAAACAGTATTTTTGCTGACACTGCGTTTTTGATTGTGTCGGGATTTGATGCTAACGTAAACCGGACTGAGATTTTGCGTGCGTCGTTTCCGCTTTATCCTGCGTCTAAGATGAATGTGATAATTCCGCAGGAAAAAATTGAATACGCAATTTTGACAGTTCCAAATTCCAGCGCACAGACAATGGCTGAGCGTCTTGTTCAATGCGGAATAAAGGGAATTGTAAATTATACTTCGGAGAAGTTGATTTTGCCGCGGGAAATTGTGGTAGAAAATGTTTCTCCGGTTACAGCGATGAATAATTTGACTGCAAAACTTGCAACAATAAAATAAACTTAAGGAGTTACACAATGAGTAGAGTGTACAATTTTAGTGCGGGACCTTCTTGCTTGCCGGAAGAAGTTTTGAATGAATGTGCAAAAGAAATGCTTGACTATCAGGGAACTGGTCAGTCGGTTATGGAAATGAGTCATCGTTCAAAGGCTTATGAGCCTATCATCGAAGACGCAGAAGCAATGGTTCGCAAATTGATGAACGTTCCTGATAATTACAAAGTTCTTTTTGTACAGGGCGGTGGTTCTACTCAGTTTGCAATGGTTGCAGAAAACCTTGGTATCAAAACAGGAAAGGCTGCTTACATCGAAACTGGTGTTTGGGCAAAAAAGGCAGCCGCTGAAGCTAAAAAGCTTGGCGTTGAAGTTGATATCATTGCTTCTTCTAAGGACAAAAACTATTCATATATTCCACGCGTAGAAAAAATCGAAGGCGATTATGATTACGCTTATATCTGTTTTAACAACACAATCATGGGAACTCACTACGAGTACATTCCAGATACAGGAAACATTCCTCTTGTTGCAGATATTTCTTCTTGTGTTTTGAGTGAACCGCTTGATGTAACAAAGTTTGGTTTGCTTTTTGCAGGTGCTCAGAAGAACCTTGCTCCAGCAGGTGTTACTCTTGTAATCATCCGTGAGGACTTGATTCCAGAAGTAGAAAACTGCCGCGCAGGAACTCCAACAATGCTTGCTTACAAGACTCATGCAGACAACGGTTCTATGTACAATACACCTCCATGCTATACAATCTACGTTCTTGGAAAAGTTCTTCATTGGATTGAAGCTAACGGTGGTGCAGCAGGAATGCTTAAGCGCAATCAGAAAAAGGCAGATTACCTTTATAACTTCCTTGATACAAGCGATTTCTATCACGCAACTGCAGAGAAGGGAAGCCGTTCTTTGATGAACGTTCCGTTCCTTACAAAGTACAGTGACCACGCTGCTGACGACGAAGCTGCTGCAGCAAAAGAAAAAGAAATTAACGATAAGTTCGTAAAAGAAGCAACAGCTGCAGGTCTTGTAAACCTTAAAGGTCATCGTCTTGTTGGTGGTATGCGTGCTTCTATCTACAATGCAATGACTCTTGACGGAGTTAAAGCTCTTGTAGAATTTATGAAAAAGTTCGCTAAGGAGAACTAAATTGAACGACCGCGCTTTGTGATGCGCGGTTTTACAAGTGGAGAAAATTATGTATAAAATTCAGACATTAAATAAAATTGCTGCATGCGGGCTTGATAAGCTTCCACGTGATAACTACGAAGCAGCATCCAGCATTGCAGATCCTGATGCAATCCTTGTTCGTTCACAGGACATGCATACAATGGAACTTCCTGGCTCAGTAAAAGCTGTTGCCAGAGCAGGTGCCGGAACTAACAATATTCCTATTCCTGAACTTACTGCAAAAGGAATCGTTGTATTTAATACACCGGGTGCAAATGCAAACGCAGTTAAAGAGCTTGTAATGCTTGCACTTTTGCTTTCAAGCCGTCCTGCAATTAAGGCAAACTCATGGGTTAAGGGATTAAGCGGAAAAGGCGATGAGATTCCTGACCTTGCAGAAAAAGGTAAGAGCCAGTTTGTTGGTCCTGAACTTAAAGGAAAGACTTTGGGTGTAATTGGTCTTGGTGCAATCGGTGCGATGGTTGCAAACCTTGCGATTCAGTTTGGAATGGAAGTAATCGGTTATGATCCGTTCCTTTCTGTAAATGCGGCATGGTCTCTTGACCGCAATGTAAAACACGCAGAAACACTTGATACTGTTTATGCAAAAGCAGATTACATTACTATCCACGTTCCACAGACAAATGATACAAAAGGAATGATTAACGCATCTTCTATTAAGACAATGAAAGACGGTGTTCGTATCATTAACATTGC
>JAILNY010000178.1 GCA_024691105.1 Treponema sp.
GTGCCGGTTGTGATGTTTTCCTGTTATGCCGATGGAAAAAAGTCTGAAACAGGTTTTAAGATGGTTTCGATGCAAGAAGGGCTTGAGCTTGCAGAAAAAAATCCTGGTGCAATAATTGTTGATGTTCGCCGTGAAGATGAATATAATGCGGGGCATATTCCGGGGGCAGTTTTACTTACGATGGAAACAATTACAAAGGAAACGGCGGCTTCTGTGTTGCCGGATAAAAATCAGATGATTTTGATTTACTGCCGGAGCGGGCGCCGCAGTAAGATTGCTGCGCAGGCTCTTTTGGATTTGGGTTATACAAATCTGATTGAGTTTGGCGGAATCATTGATTATCATGGAAAAATAGAAAAATAAGTGACAGAAAATTCAACTATAAGTGTCTAATAAAGTGACGGAGTTAGCTGGTAATGAATACTTTAACAAATCGCGATTTTGCCGAGCTCTATCAAAAATATGGTCCTATGGTTTTACGACGATGTCGCTATATCTTGAAGGACGAAGATAAAGCGCAGGATGCCATGCAGGATGTATTTTTACGGATTTTTGAAAGCAGATGTAAGGTTAACAATGTTTGTTCGAGCCTCTTTTATGTTACGGCAACGCGTGTTTGCCTTAACAAAATCAGATCGGACAAATTAAGATGCGGGCCGGATTTTGAATTGATTTCTCAGACTATGGCTGATGATTTTTCTCAAAAGGAAAGTGAAAAAATTGAAGCAGGAATTATTCTTGAAAAAATTTTTTCACATCGTGATGCAAAGGATTCTATGATTGCGGCATTGCATTTTGTCGACGGTTACACTCTGGAAGAAACTGCTGAACAGGTTCAAATGTCAGTTTCGGGTGTCAGAAAAAGAATTTCTGAATTAAAAAAATACTCAGCTAAATATATGGCAT
Organism: Treponema sp.; assembly: GCA_024691105.1. Taxonomy (GTDB): domain Bacteria; phylum Spirochaetota; class Spirochaetia; order Treponematales; family Treponemataceae; genus Treponema_D. The sequence goes on from JAILNY010000178.1 coordinate 907, forward strand.
AGGAAAAGGAGTTTTTATGATTCCACAACTTTTATTAGAGCAGATTTTACTTGGTGAAAAAAAGGCTGAAGACTATTACAAAAAATATGGCAGGGAAGAACTTGATAAAGCGCTTGCCGAATTGAAAAATTCAAATGAAGAAATTTTAGCTCAGTATCCTGTCAGTCAGATGCAAAAAGAATTTATAAAAAAGACTCTTGTCGTTAAAAAGACGTCTAATTTTAATATTGTTCGATTATCATACGCTGCGGCTGCTGCCCTTGTTTTATGTTTAAGTGTTCCTCTTGTGATTAATACACTTAACTCAAAAAATGATACTGCAACTACAAGGCTTAAAGGTCGTAATGCTTCTGAACATCAGCTTCATCTTTACAAGCAGGTAAGTGATGGCGCAGTTCTTTTAAAAGACGGTTCAGAAGCATCGGAAAGAGATGTGATTCAGATTACGTACATTCCTGGCTATAAAAATTACGGCGTGATTTTTAGTGTTGATGGAAAAGGAAATGTGACAAGACATTTTCCTGAAAATTCATGGAAGGCTGAGAAGCTTGAAAAAACTGGAAGTGAAGTTCCTCTGGAATTTTCTTATAAGCTTGATGATGCTCCAAAATATGAATGCTTTATTTTTGTAGCTTCAAAAAAGCCTTTTGATATGCGCTCAATCGAGAATATTGACAAGAAAGTGTATAGCGTTGAATATTTAAAGCAGGGAAAGTATTTGCCTGCAGAATGTGACGGTTCAATATTTGTGTTGAATAAAAAATAGCCCAGGGATTTTTACTATGAAGAAAATATTTTTGATAAATACAATTTTGATTACTTTTGCTTTTAGTCTGTTTGCTCAGAATAATGATGATATTGCCGGTGTTGAACGTTACGCAATTTATATTGGTTCAAATGTTGGTGGTAAAAACAATGCACGTCTTTTGTATGCCGGAACTGATGCGATGTCGTTTCAGAAGACGATGGCAGACATTGGTGGTATTTCAAAATCAAACAGCATGCTTTTGCTTGATCCGACTCATGACGATGTTGATGTGGCATTGAAAAATATTTCAGAGCTGATTTTACGTAATAAAGGAAAGGCAAAACGTACAGAATTTATTTTTTATTACTCTGGTCACTCTGATGAATATTCTCTCTTGCTTGGAAAAAATAAATATGATTATTCTGCGCTTAAGGCTGCAATCACAGAAGTGCCGAGCGATGTACACGTTGTAATTCTTGACTCGTGCTACTCCGGAAACTTTATCCGTTCAAAAGGTGGTTCAAGACAGAAGCCGTTTCTTGTAGACGATTCTTCTGTTGTAAAGGGTCACGCATATTTGTCTTCTAGTTCATCGCAGGAGTCTTCGCAGGAATCAGACGAGATTGGCTCTTCGTTTTTTACAAATGCGATGATTACCGGTTTGAGAGGAGCTGCTGACAGTTCTGGTGATAAAAAAGTTACGCTTAATGAATTATATTCGTATGCGTTCAGCGAAACTCTTTCTAAAACCGAAAATACTTCAACAGGGCCGCAGCATCCAAATTACAACATTACTCTTGTAGGTTCCGGAGACCTTGTTCTTTCGGATATTTCAAATTCAGATTGTGTCGTAACAATTTCTAAAGATTTAATCGGCCGCGTAATTATCCGCGATAAAAACGGAAAGCTTGTTGCCGAAGTGAACAAAACTCTTGCAAAGCCTTTGTATCTTGCGCTTGAAGAAGGCCAGTATGGTGTTACTGTCATAGGAGAAAATTCTACACTGCAGGGAAATTTTTCTTTACGCCCTGGAAGAATGTATGCAATTTCTACTTCAAACCTTTCGCCGGTTGTAAGAGTTGCTAACAGAACTCGCGGTGAAAATGAATCTTCGGACAATTCTGAAAGCACAGATGAAAGTGTAGAAAAAAATAAGCGTGATTCAGAAGATGCGTCAGACGAAGAAAAAAATCGGCGTGACGTAAAATTTGTTCCGTTTGTTTTTTCGTTTGTCTGCAATGAATTTTATATTGGCTCAAAAAAAGATATCGCGACAATTTTTGCACTTGGGCTTATTCGTTCACATGTTTACAAGGTAAACGGTGTAATGGCATCTGGCCTTATAAATCAGGCGGACACCGTAAATGGTGCAGCGGGTGCGGGAATGTTCAATATCATACAAAATGCACGCGGAGTTGAATCTGCAGGAATTTTTAATATCACTCCAAGAATGCTTGGTCTACAGACGGCGGGTGTATTTAATATTGCAAGGGACGCAGGTCCTGTTCAGGGAGCGGGCGTGTTTAATATTGCCTCTGATCGTTTTTATGGAATCCAGGGTGCCGGTGTGTTTAATATTGCTGGCGCTGTAAAGGGTTTTCAGAGTTCTGGTATTTTTAATATTGCAGGTCGTGGAATCAAGGGTGTTCAGCTTGCAGGTATTGGAAACGTTTCTGGTGCTGAGTCGTCTGGACTTCAGGCTTCGGCAATTTTTAACGTTGTGAAAGGTGATATGCATGGTGCACAGATTGGTCTTGTGAATATTTGTGGCGGCGACTGTGGATTTCAGTTTGGACTTGTAAATATTTCTAAAAACGGTGTCTGTGAAGTTGGTTCAGCCTACACGACTAATAATAATATCCGAACGGTTGTAAACAGCGGAAATAAATTTTTGTATGCTATCGGTGGATTTTCTATGTATAAGAATTTCTGGATACGTCCGGACAAAGAAACAAATTTTTATGCAACGCTTATACTTGGTCTTGGAACCCGTGTAAAAGCCGGAATCGTAAATTTTGACTTTGAAGTTTTATCTAATCAGGTTTTCTTTTCTGAAAGTGCGGAGACTGTGTGGTATCCAAGTTCAAGAATTTCAGTCGGAGTTACGCCGGTTAAACACTTGAATATTTTTGCAGGTGTAAACTTGATTTTTGAAACTCCGCAAAACAGAAACGCATTCCGTTATGAAGAAGCAACTTTGTGTGTCGATTGGGGTGAAGTAAAATTCAGGCCGGAAATTGATGTCGGTGTAAGATTTTCGATTAACTAACAGCCTACACAACCTGCGAGATGTTTCAAGACCCGCGCAGAAAGCGAGACCCCGCCGAGCCGCGAGCGCGTGGTATTTCAAGCCCCGCGCGGTACTTGCAAAAAGCGGCGTCAAGGAATACACTATCCAAATGAAAATTGTAATCCTTGACGGTCACGCTTTAAATCCTGGTGACCTTTCTTACGACGTATTCAAAGAATTTGGTGAAGTAACATTTTATCCGCGCACGGCTCCAGAGTTTGTCTTAGAGCGCATTGGGGATGCCGACATCGTAATGCTTAACAAAGTAAATATGACACGCGAAATTTTGTCGCAGTGTAAAAATCTTAAGTACATCGGTGTCTTTGCAACCGGCTACAATGTAATAGACATTGATGCAGCGCGCGAGTTTGGAATCACGGTAACAAACATTCCTTCTTACAGTACAATGGCTGTTGCACAGGCAACATTTGCATTTATACTTGAGTTTTATAATAAAATTCACTCGCATAACGATTCTGTAATGAAAGGCGACTGGATTGCCTCTCCTGACTTTTGCTACTGGAAAGAAAGTCTTACAGAGCTTTATAACAAGACAATCGGGCTTGTAGGCTTTGGTTCAATTGGACAGCGTGTTGCCCGCATCGCATCAAGCTTTGGAATGAATGTCATTGTTAATACAAGATCTGTGTCAAAGATTGAAGAATATAACAAAGAAGCGCGCGCTGATGAAAAAGTAAAATCAGTTTCTCTTGACGAACTTTTGTCTCAAAGTGATATTGTTTCGCTTCATTGTCCGCTTACAAAAGAAAACGGAAAAATGATAAATGCAGATTCTCTTAAAAAGATAAAAAAAGGTGCACTACTTGTAAATACTGCGCGTGGTGCTCTCGTTGATGAACAGGCTGTAAAGGATGCTCTTGATAATGGAATACTTTCGGGTTTTGCAGCTGATGTTTTGACAAGCGAGCCAATGTCAAAAGACTGTCCGCTTTATAAAGCTTCTAACTGTGTAATTACTCCTCATGTTGCATGGGCCGCAAAAGAAACCCGCGAGCGTCTTTTAGACATTGCAGTAGAAAATTTGCGTTCATACTTAAATGGAAAAATTATAAATAAGGTAAACTAAAAATTCATTCCGCGCGATGAATAGTCCGCAGGTGTTAAATGCATTCCGCGCGGTCTTTATATCGTGCGAAAATTTTTTTTGAGGTATATATGTTTAAACCGGAATTATTCAACACGATTAAAACCTATTCAGTAAAAGATTTTATAAGTGATTTTATTGCAGGTGTAATCGTCGGTATTGTAGCCCTTCCTTTAGCGATTGCCTTTGCAATTGCATCTGGAGTTGGACCTGAGCGCGGACTTTTTACCGCAATCGTTGCAGGTTTTTGTATTTCGTTTTTTGGTGGAAGCCGCGTTCAGATTGGAGGCCCGACAGGAGCCTTTGCGGTTATCGTTTTTAATGTCGTAGAAAAGTTTGGATATTCGGGACTTGTAACGGCAACACTGATGGCAGGCGTAATGCTGATCTTACTCGGCGCATTTAAGATGGGCGGCCTTGTTAAATTCATTCCATACACAATCGTAACAGGATTTACAGCGGGAATTGCAGTAACAATTGCAACAGGACAGATCGGCGACTTCTTTGGACTTGTTCCGGATTTTAGTCAGCCGATAGAATTCTTCTCGCGCTCAATCACAAAAATGCCGGGTGATTTTTTAGGAAAGGTTGTCGTTTATGCAAATTCATTTGGCTCGATAAACTGGTATTCAACAATAATGGCAGCTGTCTGCCTTGTAATTATTTTTGTCTGGCCAAAGGTAACAAAAAAAATTCCTGGCTCACTTGTAGTAATTATTCTTGCAACACTTGCAGATTTGTTTTTCAAAAATAAATTCGGCTGGCAGACAGCAACAATCGGAAGCCGCTATGGAACAATTCCATCTTCACTTCCGGCACCGACATTCCCTGCATTCAGCCTTGCAACTATTGTAGACTTATTCCCGACAGCAATCTCGATTGCAGTGCTTGCGGCGATTGAGTCACTTTTGAGTGCCGTTGTCGCAGACGGTATGACAGGAACAAAGCACGATTCTAACACAGAGCTTATTGCACAGGGAATTGCAAATATTGCAAGCCCGATCTTTGGCGGAATCCCTGCAACAGGTGCAATCGCGCGCACTGCAACAAACATCAAAAACGGCGGTAAGACACCGGTTGCTGGAATCGTTCACGCACTCGTTCTTCTTCTGATCATGATGGTTCTTGGCCGCTTTGCAGTTTATATTCCGATGGCAGCACTTGCCGCAGTTTTAATCAGCGTCGCATGGAATATGGCAGGACTTCCTGCAATCCGCGCGCTCTTAAAAGGACAAAAGTCAGACATCTGCGTTCTTGCAGTGACATTCCTTATTACAGTATTCATCGACTTGACAGTTGCAATCGAAGTAGGACTCGGCTTTGCAGCATTCTTCTTTATTAAAAAGATGATTGATGTTTCAGAAGTTCAGGCAGAGCGCGAGACTTTAGTCGGCGGTATTAAAGTTGGCGGTGAAGAAGAAAAGCTTGATATTCCTCAGGGTGTCCTCGTTTACGAAATCGAAGGTCCGCTCTTTTTTGGAACAGTCCGCAAGTTTGAACTCGCAGTCGAAAAGGCATCGGTTGATTACAAGGTTCTTGTACTCCGCATGCGAAATACGATTTATCTTGATGCCGGTGGTCTTCGTGCACTCGAGCAGTGTAAGGCAGCGTGTGACAGACGCGGGGTAACGATTATTCTTTCGGGAATTCATACCCAGCCGTACATTCTCTGCGAAAAAACTGGAATGGCAGACAAGATTGGCCGCGAAAATATTTTTGACAATATCGCAGGCGCTCTTGATCGCGCAAAACAGATCGTAAATAAATAGCATTCAATCGCGCGTCAGAAATGGCGCGCTTTTTTTTATTCAGGAGGGAGGAGAGCCTCCCTCGCTCCCAAGTCCTCCGCATAAAAAAAATCAAATCAATCAAAATATGGGCGCGTAATAGCAATAATATATTAATCATACAAAATATCTCACAGTGCTCTCACCTCGTCTGTCACGCAAACAACGCGTGCGCTGCGCTTACGAAGTTGTTTCGTGCCAGCCTCGGCTACGCACTGTTTGCAATTTATATATAGAATCATCTGCGCCCATATTTTTACCGCAATTCTATTTTTTTGCGAAACTCCTGTAACCTCCGCATACGAGACAGAGTGGTAACAAAATGGCCTCTTCTAAAAATGAAGCGGCCATTTTGATTTTTATTTAGTTGTAATGCGGAGGTCCTTTGGGCGCTCCGGTCTTGTCCGCGACCCACCCTGCGGGAGCTCATGCGCCGCCCCCGCAACGCCCCGGGCTGGTGATTTGAATGTGCTTTTCTCGAAAATTCACCCGAAATTTACTAAAATTCCCCGTTTCTCTGAAAAATTTGTACGAATTTACTTGACTTATAATATTATACGCCGTATATTATAGTTATAAATACAATATTGTAATAAAAATGACGGAGGTATGCATGAATTTTAACACAGGCACAACAATGCTTGATGCTATTGTGCTTGCCGTCGTAGCTAAGGAAGGAACTTACGGATATAAGATTACGCAGGATGTGCGGCAAGTTCTTGATGTTTCCGAGAGTACCTTGTATCCGGTTTTAAGACGGCTTCAGAAGGATGGATGTCTTGAAACTTACGATATGGAATTTGACGGCAGAAACCGGCGTTATTATAAGATTACGCCACAAGGAATGATTCTGCTTGACCATTATCGAAGTGGCTGGACTGATTACCGCAAAAACATTGATAGTATTTTAATGGGAGAAAGTAAATGACAAAGAGACAATATCTTACGAAATTGGAAAATTGCATACAAGCTCTTCCTGCAGAAGAACGAAACGAAGCGCTTGATTATTATTCAAATTACTTTGATGATGCAAATGATGATGACAAAGTAATTGAAGAACTTGGTGAACCAGAAGATCTTGCAAAGACTATCATCGAAAAATTTACCTGTGTTCCTGCAAAGGCTGCTGCTAAGAAAAAGTCTGGTGCAAGTGAAGAAGATGACGAAGAAACTGAAGAATACGAATCTGAAAACGGAAGCTTTTTTGAAGAAGAGACAGAGCGCCTTTCGTTTTCATTCAAGAAAAATCAGGTAAAGAATCTTGGCATTGTTGTAGGTGCAGGAAATATCGTTATGAAGTCTGGTTCTGAATACAAGGTTGAGACTCGCGGAATTGCTTCTATGGATATGAGATGTGAACTTAACGAGGCCGGCACTTTGATTATTGAAAACCGAAAGAAATTTCCTAAGAAGAAATTTTTTAGTCACGATGACAAGATGCACTTGTGTCCAAGAATTCTTATAACTGTTCCTGACGGAGTAAATCTTGAAAACACAAAGATTACTCTTGAAGCTGGGCAGATTAAGGTTAAGCAGTTGAATATATCAAGTGACAAAACTATGATTGATGTAAGCGCAGGAAATGCTGAGCTTAGAGGAATAAAATCTAAGATGACTGCAATCCGCGCAAGTATGGGTAATATCACTCTTGCCGGAGTCCTTACAGGATATACAAAGGTTGACTGCAGAATGGGTGCGGTTAATGTAAAGATGCCGGTTGCATCAGATGATTATTCGTATGATGCGAAAATCGGAATGGGCAGCGTAAAGTTTGACTGTGACAAGAGAAGTGGTTTTGGTCAAAATTATTTTGGCGATAAAAAAGAAAATCATTTTTCGATTTCCTGCAGTATGGGCGAAGTAAAAGTTGCCTTTGATAAATTCTAAGATGTAAAAGGAGATGGTATGGTTATGGAAAAGAGAATTTTTAAATCAAACAGAAATAAAGTTTTGACTGGAACTTGCGGTGGACTCGGTGAATATTTTAATATCGATCCGACTATTGTAAGATTAATTTTTGTTGCAATTTGTTTTGCAGGTGGAAGCGGACTTTTTATTTACATCATTGCGGCTCTTATTATTCCAAATACACCGGCTGATGATTTTGACGATTTTGAAACGATGGACCGTGCTAATAAAAATTATCATGCAAAACCAAGAAATAAAAATAAGATTAAGACAGAAGACGAAGATTTTGATTCGTATTTTGAAAAATAAAAAATGAAGATTGTTTTTTATTCAACCAATTCAAATAAATATGCTCAGGGTAAACTTTTGTTTAACATGATTCCAAGCTGCAGCACGCAGTGGAATGAACTTAAAAAAAAGTACCCTGAGCATGAGTTTACAGTCGTCATGCAAAAGCCGGGAATGTTTTTGTATGACGATGTTTTGCCTGAATCACACGACGTCCGCGACGGCCAGAGCGCGCGCGAAAATCAAAGCGCGGTTGATTATATTTTTATCGAAAGCGAAAACTCGTCGCCGGAGCAGATTGCATCTGTCATTATTGCGCAGAAGCCTGATGTTGCAATTGCCGTAACGTACTGGACGCAGCCGTTTGACTGGATGAGCATAAAGGATGCAATGATTGCAGGTTTACTGCGCGAGAAAGGCGTGCGCACAGTTTGTCACAGCGCAGAAACCGCTGCAGTCTGTTTTGATAAATGGCGCACGCATCAGTTTTTGACTGAACACGGGTTTAACTGTGCAAAGGGTGTTTATGTTCATCATGAGTTGTTTTATGCCGAGCGCAACAAACTTATGGTCGAAGAAAATATTTACCGCGAATATGTTTTAAGTGAAATTAAAAAATTAAAATTTCCGGTAGTAATAAAAGATACTTCGGGGCTGTCATCGTTTGGAATGGATGTTGTTAAAACTTTTGATGAAGCGCGGCATGTGCTTTTTTCTAAAAAAAATAATGGTGACCGTCTTGTAGAAGAGTTTTTGGAAGGACCGTCGTTTGGAATTGAAGTGTACGGAACGGACGGAAAATATACTGTTACGCCGCCGTTAATTAACAGCGTAAATCAATTTGGGCTTACAAGTCCAAAGCAGAATGTAAAACTTGGGCCAGTTGGTTTTGACAGGGACGGTGGGTGCGGGTTTGAGAATGAAAAAAGCACTGCCGCGCGGTTTAATATAGATGCATTGCAGACAGAAATTTTGCGGTTGGCTGAATGTCTTGAGTTTTCAGGCATTGCGCAGATAGATCTTGTCTGGTCGGGCGATAAGTGGTACATAATCGAAATTAATTCACGCATCTCTGGAATGACGCAGACAATGGCCGCTTCTATGGGATTGTCGCTTTATGAACTGATTCTTTTTTCTGCAGGACTTATTCAATGGATGGGCGATTATTCTTATGTTATGAATCTAAAGTTTCCGCTTTTGTCTGACAGCGAACTTGAACTGCTATACAAACAGCCGGGCGTTGTTGCTGTAAATCAGATTGAAAACAAAGAAGCAAAGCAGCTTCGCGAAGTTGGTTATACCGAAGTCATTTTTGGAAAGACAAAAACTTTAGATGAGACAATGCAGATTCTTGAAAACTTAAATAAAGTTTTGCCAGATAAAATGGAAAAAATCTTTTATGAAAATTCTAAAAAACTTGCGCAGATAATCGGGGAGAAAGTTTAGTACTTATTGGGCAGAAAAAAAATACAGAAAATTTGCGCGATATATCATTTCCGTGGTATAATTAGTATAAGTGGAAATGTTTAAATTCACTTAAACTGCGGAAAGAGTTTTTATGATAGATTTACATTACCCGTTTGTAAGCTTTATATGTGCTGTTCTCATTTTTTTTATGCTTCTCCAGAATTTGCGAACAGATGTAAATTCTTCTAAAAAAAACAATTTTAGTATATTCCTTCTTTTTTCTTTTACATTTGCATTAATTGATACTCTCTGGAGTGCTTCTTCTTTAGGATATATTGTTCCAAAAAAATATTGTTATTCGCTGTCTGTTATAAAATATTTTGCAGCTTCTGCGATTGCCTGTGAATATTTTGTTTTTATTATTAATTATTCTTTTAGGGATTCTCCTCTTAGAAAACTAATTCTCTGGTTTTCAAATATTCCTTTTCTTGCACTTGTAGTAATCTTTTTTGTAAGTCTTCAAAACGGAGGAATGTTTTCTGTTGATGTTCAGGGAGATTATTATCGCAAAGAAAATTCAATGCTTATTCTGGCATTCCTTTTTCACAATATTTATTATTATGCATCTGTCATTACTTCTATAATTGCATATTTGCGTTCAAAAAAGCAATCTGTAATTTTAAGTCGTTCAGTTATATTCTATGCTCTTATTCCAATGTCAGCCGGTATTGGGGAACTTGTTACGCCGTATTATCCGCTGTTTTCTGTAAGTTATATGGTGTCAGCGTTTGTGGTTTTTGTTTTTGAAGCAAGTCGTGGACGTGAATTTCTTTTAAGAGAAAAATATCAGACACAAGTGCGGAATATTCTTGATGAATGTATCGATATCTTTTACAACTATTCAGATTCTGAAAAAAATATTAATCAGCTGCTTGAATTTATTGCGCAATATTATTCTGCAAAAGCAATTGTAGTCTGTGAATTATCAACTGATGTTTCGACTGTAGAGACTGTTTTTAAATGCAATAAGGATGATTGCTTTAATGGTGTTAAATTTGAAGATGAGTTTTTAAAAGCTCCATTTAGTGTAATTGATTCCTGGAACAGAAGTTTTTCTGAAAAGCATGAATATGTTATTAAGAATGTA
>JAILNY010000185.1 GCA_024691105.1 Treponema sp.
CATCAAGAATTCCTGCCGCTTCTTTTAAAAGTTCGATAATCGGAAGATGCTGAGGGCAGACACTTTCGCACTGACCACAGGCAATACAGTCTGCAGCCTTTCCGCTTCTGTTAATAAGACCGGAATAAAAATTCTTTGCACGCCAGTCATCAGGATAACGACGCAAAGTGTTTATCGTTCTAAAGACATCAGGAATGCTTATTTTCATCGGACATCCGTCTGTACAATATTTACAGGCCGTACATCCAATCTGCGGAATGCGTAAAATTTCTTCGGTTACTTCATCAATAATTTTCATCTCGCCATCTGTCAATGGTTCAAAATTCGTAAATGTCTTTATATTGTCTTCCATCTGCTCTTCTGTCGACATCCCGGAAAGAATTGTAACAACTCCATCAAGTGAGCCGACATAACGCAATGCCCATGACGCAACAGAATCATTCGGACGCGCAGCCTTAAACTTTGCTTCAATCTCCGGCTGCATATTTGCAAGCATTCCACCACGTACAGGCTCCATAATGATAATCGGAATATTTTTCTTATGCGCAATGTCATAAAGACGCTGCGAGCGGACAACAGGATTTGTGCGGTCAAGATAATTAAGCTGAATCTGAACAAATTCCATTTCAGGATGCTTGTCTAAAACCTTTTCCAAAAGTTCAGGGCTTCCATGAAAAGAAAAACCAAAGTGCTTTATCTTTCCTTCTTCCTTCTTTTTTAATCCCCAGTTAAAGCAGTCGTAATTTTCATACTGTTCATAATTTGCTTCTTCGATTGAATGAAGAAGATAAAAATCAAAATAATCAACTCCAGTTCTCTGTAACTGTTCACTAAAAATGCGTTCAACATCACTCTGCTGTTTTACTTCCCAAACAGGAAGTTTTGTCGCAAGCATAAAACTATCGCGTGGATATCGCTTTACAACCGCCTCGCGAGCAGCCTCTTCTGAATGACCTCCGTGATAAATATATGCAGTATCAAAATAATTCATTCCAGTCTGCATATATCTGTCAACCATCGCATTTACACGTTCAATTTCAATCTTTCCATCTTTTTCCGGAAGGCGCATAAGACCAAATCCAAGTTTGGACATTTTACTTATATCTACTGCCATAATTTTATCTCCTGTTTTTTGTAGTGAATTTATCAAGGCCGCAAGTTTGTTTCAAATTATTCTAAAATCGTACGGCATTTTATTGATTATATATTTTTCTTTGAATCCTCAAGAGAGTTAATAACTTTATCACACCATTCATCAAACTCAGGATCTTCTACCTGACACTCTGGATGCGACATTACATAATCAAGCGCAATTCTAACTCCCTGATTAAATGGAATCGTTGTCTGCATCTGTGGAACTATACGTTTTAACTTTGAATTATCAAAAACAACAGAAACTGCTTTGTCGCCGATAAGGCTTCCTTCAAAATCAAAACCATATTTATCACCAACTGCACTTAAGTATTCCGATGAAACATGATAAGCCTTTAGTTCAACTCCAAGTGCATCTGCAATTGTTTTATAAATCTGATTCCATGAAAGAACTTCGTCGCCCGTAATTTGAAATGCTTCTTCAATCGCATGCTGATTCTGCATCAATCCAATATAACCGGTCGCAAAATCTTTATTAAATGTAACATGCCAGAGCGAAGTTCCATCACCTTGAATAATAACCGGCTTTCCAAGCATTATTCTTTTTACAACCTGATAAAATCCTTTTTTACCGTGAACGCCAAGCGGAACATTTCTTTCATCGTAAGTATGACTTGGACGAACAATTGTTGCAGGAAAACCTTCAGTGCGATATTTTTCCATCAAGAATTCTTCACACGCAATTTTATTTCTAGAATATTCCCAATGCGGATTTGAAAGTGTCGTTCCTTCTGTAATAACATAACTTGAAGCAGGTTTTGCATAAGCCGATGCAGAAGAAATGTAAATATACTGTTTTGTCTTTCCGTTAAAAAGTCTATAGTCGCGTTCAACCTGCTCTGGAACAAATCCGATAAACTCGCTTACGACATCAAATTCTAAACCTTCAAGTTTTTTCTTTGCATCTTCTTCGTTAGAAATGTCACACACAATCTGGTGAACATTTGCAGGAACATCTGCTGCTCTGGTACCGCGATTTAAAAGCCATACATCCCAGTCATCACGACCAGAAAGCTCTCTTACAATTGCAGAACTAATTGTTCCAGTTCCGCCAATAAACAGTGCCTTAGATTTTGCCATTTTCGTCCCCTTTAAAACAAACTGCAAATTTATAATAAGGTAGGAATTTAAAAAAAGATAGCAAAATTTTGTTGAAAATTGCCCATTTTTTGTTATTATTATTTTGTAGAAAATGGAACGAGAAATTATAAATTACCCGCATATTCACGGAGTTTCTTTTACAGACACAAATATTCCTCACACTTTTATTTCACACTGGCATAATGCCGCAGAATTTATTGTTGTTTTAAAAAGCGGATGTAAATTTAAAATTGACGGTAAAATCTATAATCCAAAAGCCGGCGACATTCTTCTTATCTGGCCACGAGAACTTCACGAGCTGATTAACGTTCCGGACAAGTCTATTGCCTTTGTTCAATTTTCTTCATACCTTATCGAAAGCAATTTTGACTTTGTTGCCGCCTCGCACTTTTTAAACTACTATCATCACATTTGCAAAACTGCCGAAAAAGAACTTACTTTACAAATAAAAGAGCTGATATACAAAATTCGCGATGTTCAAAACAAGGGGCCGCAGTTTTCTGAAACGAGATGCAAACTTATAATTTACGAATTACTTCTTCTTATCGGAGATTATGTAATTAAAGAACATCAACTTAGTCTTGGAAATGAAAATTATTCTGACAGGCTTTGGGAATATATACGCTATGCATGCCGATATATTTCAGAGCACTCAAAAGAAGATATTACTCAGGCACAGGTTGCTCAAAAAACCGGACTAAGTCTATTTTATTTTTCTAAACTTTTTAATGAATATACAAAGATGAGTTTTCCATCTTACCTTGCATCAATCCGTGTACAAAACGCGATAAGTCTTTTGGAAAATAAAAATCTTTCTGTAACAGAATGTGCATTTGAAGCAGGCTTTCAGTCAACGACAACTTTTAATAAACTCTTTCATGAGCTTACAGGTTGTAGTCCCCGTGAATACAGAAAACTGCATTCACGGAATCCTACTTAGAACAATAATTCGATATTAGCGCTGATTACATTTTTTAATGCACCGCGTTCAACTTTCTCTGGAAAGTTACGCCATACAATATATTTTGCGTCTGGGGCAACTTCTGACAATGGAGCACCAACCGGATTATGAACATTATCAATGATAAAAGCAAAATCATTTGTTTTTGCAAATGCAATCTGTTCAGACGTTACTTCGCCAGGTCCAAAAATCTGAACGACTTCAAGCCCTAAATCTTTTGCAAGATAAATCTGATTTTTGTTGCAGAATACTTTTGCACCAGAAAGACCTGCTTTTTCAAGACGCTTCTTTGTCTTTTTAATTACGTCTTTATATTCAGCAAGACGTTTTTCACATTCTTTTTGAGTTCCAAAAATCTCTGCAAGCTTTTGCACTTCACTTGAAACAGTTTCAATTGAATTATCGCATTTGATTTTTATCATTTTGGAATCATCTTTTGCAGCGTCTCCCAAAGTTTTCATCATGCGCTCAAAGCCTGCAAAAACAAAATACTTACTGTCAGTAATTTTCTGAATATCAGAAACTGTAACTTCGTATTCCGGCGGATGTCTGAGACTTGCAGGTGCAATAATTTCTACATTATCAATTCCCGCAATATCCATAAACGCCGCAGTCCAGCTTGTAGAAGCAACGTATTCAGCTTTTGTTTCTACGCCGGCGCTTTTTTCATTTGAGTTTTTACTGCAGCCTGTCAATACAATTAACAATACAGCCACAAAAACAGCACTCAATTTTTTCATCTTAGTACCCCACTAAAAATAATATATATCGCACCCGCCACAACAGAAATTGTCGCTGCAGGAGGAAGATTAAAAATTACCGCAATTACATATCCACTAAGCGAAAATATAAATCCTAAAATTGAACTTATCAAGAATAAATTTTTGATTCCACAAAAGCGTCTTACATTAATCCGGCCTGCGCATAATACAGGAAGAATTAAAAGCGCATCAATTAAAAACGCACCAAGGAGTTTCATTGCAACAGAAACAACAAGCGCAATCAGCATAACCATAACCGTATAATGAACTTTTACATTTATTCCAAGCGACTGAGAAATTTCGTTATTAAAAAATATCGCAAGAATATTATGAAAATTTATTACGACATAAGTCACAAGTAAAAACGCAATCACGCACAAAAGAATTACATCGTAAGTTTTTAAGGCAAACGGGCTTCCCCACAAAAGACTAAGACTGTCCTTTGCCGGAACATTTTTAACATGCATCACAAGCGAAGCAAGCGCCATACTCAAAATCATTCCAGCCGCGCTTGCGTATCCAAAACCAAAACTTGTATTTTTACTAAAGTGCACAATCGCAAGAACAAGAAGCAGATTTATAAAAATCGTAACAGGCGCAAGCGGAAGATTCATTGCCAGAGAAAGCGCGCCGCCTAAAATTACCCCATGCATAAGCATATACCGCAATGGTATTAAATTAAGACGAAGCACCATTACCCCACATAACGGAAAACTTATTCCGCTTATAATCATCGCAACAAAACCGCGCATCACCGGCGCTAGAGAAAACAACAAGGCGGCGCGCTCAAAAAAATCAGACATCATCTTCTCCTATTACAAGCTTTTCCCAGCCATGCATATCTGCAAGCTCCTTATCATGCGTTACAACGATAATCGT
Source organism: Treponema sp. (assembly GCA_024691105.1). GTDB lineage: Bacteria > Spirochaetota > Spirochaetia > Treponematales > Treponemataceae > Treponema_D. The sequence goes on from JAILNY010000185.1 coordinate 4,855, forward strand.
CGGAATCTCTGATATCGTAAGAGAGCGCAAAATGTCCATAACCATTTTTTTATTTTCAGCATCAAGGCTTGCCGTAGGTTCATCCAAAAGAAGAAGCTTTGCATTTTGTGCAAGACAGCGCGCAAGATGAATCTTCTGTTTTTCACCGCCGCTTAAACTTGAAAAACTTCTGTCAGCAAAATCCATTGCAGAAACACGGCAAAGCGCGCTTTCTACAATCTGATTTTTATTTTTTCTTTTTGAATCAATTCCAAGACTTACAACTTCGCGGCACGACAGACTAAAAAGCGGTGCATCTGTAAACTGTGGGATATATCCGATTGTATATTTTTTTAAATCACGAGGATGTTTCCCATCGATCAGAATTTTACCTTTGTATTTTTTTTCTATCCCGCAAACAAGTCTAAGTAAAGTTGTTTTTCCTGTTCCGTTTTCACCAAGCACCATTAAGTGAGAACCTGCCCTTAAATCAAACGATAAATCACGCTTTTTTATAAACGGATGCTCAAGGTTTTGCACACTTATATCAACTCCCTGAACAAGCTTTGCCCTCTGACGCAAAAGAAAATACATGTAATCCTGGTCAAAAAGATTTTCTAACTGATTTTCTGTCGCGCATAAAAGCTTTGGAACAAGATGCGTATATTTTACATCGCAGCTGTAAGATTTTGCACAATCTCCATTAACCGCTTTGATATAATTGAGCGCGTTTTCACTTAAAATATCTGCGTTGATTTTTTTTATTCCAAGACGAATGCTTAAAACTGCGGCGGCTTTTCCCAGTGCAGAATCGTGACTGCAAAGCATATCGCGCTCCCCGGAATAAGTATTTAAAAATTCTTCAAATTCAAAAAGCGGATTTAACCATTTACCGGAACTTTCAAAAATCAAAGTATCATGATTAAAAATCTGAAGAGAAATTTTTTCTGGCAACGGCTCTGTGTAAGACATTGTTCCACCTTAGTTTATAATTTCACTTCAATTTTTATTATAAAAACAGATTCTTTGTCAATGCAAAATTCAAAACGATAAAAAAAATGCACTTTCGGTTTTACGAAAGTGCACTCACCCTGGAGGGATGATGTTTTTTAATTATGGGTCAGCGCATAGGAGGAATGCGCTGATAAGTGGTTATTGCTCTATTGAGCGGCAGCACCAAGTTTCTTTTTTCTTGCCGAAAGGATTACGCTCTGCAAGAGAATAAAGAAACACAGCATCAAACCGGTTGTAATTTTCTGCCACCATGGCTGTGTAAGACCAGAAGCAATAACAATTGTATTAATTGTCTTAAGCGACATAACACCAAACAAAGTTCCGATTAAACTTCCGACACCACCAGTAAGCAATGTACCTCCGATAATCGATGACGCAATCGCTTCCATCTCTGCGCCATCTGCATTAGAAGCGTTTCCGGCCCCAGTGTGCAAAAGATATACAAAGCCTGCAATTCCTGCAAGAAGACCGCAGATTACATAAGCTGTAAAGCGTGTGCGCTGAACGTTAATTCCAAGCATCAAAGCGCTTTCGCTGTTACCACCGATTGCATAAAAGTTGCGTCCGATGCGGGTCCACTTAAGAGTTGCCCACAAAAGAATTACAACTAAGATTGCAACAACGGCACCAATTTCTAGATAGCTGTTAATAAATGAACCGTTGCGTGTATAATATCCGACACCCGGAAGATTAATTGTAAATTCCTTTAACTTAAGAAAGAACTCATTTGCCTTAACTGTAACAGGGTTAACGCTTACAATTGTCGTCATTCCCTTTGCAAAAAACATTCCTGCAAGAGTTACTATGAACGGCTGAATCTTAAGATACGAAATCAAAAATCCCTGCACAACGCCAAACGCAAGACCAATTGCAAGCGCAATCAGTAAAGCACCGCCAACGCTTCCGCCCTTATTTTCCAAAAAGCAGACCGTTGTCATTGTAATAAGCGCAACCTGACCACCAACCGAAATATCAATTCCGCCCGAGATCATTACAATTGTAAGACCACATGCAATAATAATCAGATACGCATTATTGTTGAAAATATTAAAGAACTGCTGCGGATTTAAAAATCCTCCGCCCCATACAGCCATCGCAACCAGATACATTACAACAAAAGTACAAATCGTAATTGTCAAAAGCAAAGTTGTATTAGAAACAGGCTGCTTAAATTTTTTCTTAAAGAAATCCTGAATGTTGCTCATATTACTTTGCCTCCACTTTTGCAGTCTTTACAGAAACCTTTTTAACAAGTTTTCCAACCCATTCTTTTACAACAGGAGAACCAGCAACAACAATAATTACAATTACAATTGCCTTGTATGCCTTGATGTCTGTCGAAGAAACTTTCATCGCATACAATGTTGTTGTCAATGCCTGAATAATATAAGCACCAAGAATCGATCCCGAAAGCTTAAACTTTCCGCCACCAAGAGAGTTTCCTCCGATAGCAACAGCAAGGATTGCATCCATTTCGATATCAAGCAGAATCTTTTCGTGATTAATCAAACCAATGCGGCATACGTTCATCGAACCTGCAAGCGCAACACACACACCAAGAATTACAAAGACAAGCATCTTCATAAATACCGGATTAATACCATTCTGCTTTGCGGCACGTTCATTAATTCCTACAGACTGAATGAACAGACTGAGCGTTGTCTTATTCAGCAAAAGAAGAATCAAAAGTACAAAGATGATTACAATCAATATCGGGCTTGGAATCGGACAACCTGGAATAAATCCGCCCAGATATCCAAGAAGATTGCTCTCTACGTTTGGAGTAGCACCGCCGTTAATCCAGTACGCAATCGGACGACCTGCTGTGTACAAAATCAACGACGCAATCATCGGCTGAATATTGAACTTTGCAATCAGGACACCGTTAAACAGACAGAAAATAATTGCAACACAGCTTGCTACAATTACACCAAAAAAGATTGTCGGAACAGTAATAGAACCCGCTCTCAAAATCTTAACAAAAATACTTCCGGCAATTGCGGCACAAGCACCGATAGAAATATCCTGTCCCTTTGTTGCAGAAGTAACAAGTGTCATACCAATCGAAAGAATTACAAGCTCAGATGCACCGTTTAAGATACTGATTAAGTTTCCGGTAAGAACTTTGTTTCCAACGTTATTCACTTTAATTCCAATAGAAAAAAAGCTAGGATCACGAATAAGATTAAATACAACAAGAATCAAAAGCGCAATTACAGGAATAATCAATTGCGATGATGTAAATTGTTTTAGTTTTTCAGAAAAGTTAAATTTGCCTTTCATTTATCAGTTTCCTCCCGCAATAGTTTTCATGATATTATCCTGACTGAGCTGTTCATCTTTAAGCTCACCGACAATGTTACGGTCTTTCATAACGACAAGCTTTGTACAAACATTCAACATCTCCTGGATTTCAGAAGAAATAAACGTAATACCAACGCCGTCTTTAGAAAGCTTTAATACCTGCTTTTGAATTTCTGTCTTTGTTCCAACGTCAATTCCGCGTGTAGGTTCATCAAGAATAAGATACTGCGGATGAGTCAAAAGCCAGCGCGCAAGAATTACCTTCTGCTGGTTTCCACCCGAAAGTGATTTAATCGGAGTATCTTTTGAAGCAGTCTTAATCTGCAAAAGCTTGATGTATTCATCAGCAATTTTTTCTGCCTCTGCTTTTTTAAACGGACTCCAGAATCCTTTTAAAACCTGCTGCGCAAGAATAATATTATCTTTTACAGAAAGCTCAGAAATGATTCCGTCACCCTTACGGTCTTCTGGCAGATAACCGATGCCGTTTTTCATAGCGTCTTTAGGCTTGTTGATTTTTACATCCTTTCCGTTAATGCGCACCGTACCGCCGGTAACTCTGTCGGCAGCAAAAATTGCGCGCACGCTTTCACTACGACCAGAACCAAGCAATCCGGTAAAGCCGTTAACTTCGCCCTTACGAATCTTAAAGTCAAACGGCTTAACACCTTCGGCGCTCGACAAATCATGAGCTTCGTAAACAGTTTCTGCGCGCTCGTTAAACTTACCTTTTTCGTCTTTAAGTTTAGAAATATCATCGAGCGCCTTTCCAAGCATTGCAGAAACAAGTTCAACCTGAGGCATATCTTTAATAAGATATTCTCCAACAAGCTCACCGTTACGTAAAACTGTAATCTTGTCACAAACCTCGTAAACCTGATCAAGAAAGTGCGTAATAAAAATAATTCCGACGCCGTTTGCCTTTAAGTCTCTCATCAGCTTAAAAAGCAATCCTACTTCACGTTCATCAAGCGAAGAAGTCGGCTCGTCCAGAATCAAAACTTTACATTCCATATCAACAGCGCGCGCAATTGCAACCATCTGCTGAACCGCAAGTGAACATGTTCCAAGCTGCTGACTTGCCTTTGCCGGAATATTCAGCTTTTGTAAAATTTCATCCGCTCTTTTTTCCTGAGCGCCCCAGTTAATAAATTTATAGTTTCCCCGTCCAATAAACATGTTTTCTGCAACAGTCAGGTTTGGACAAAGTGTAATTTCCTGATAAACAGTGCTGATGCCAAGATTCTGAGCATCTTGTGGTGAACGAATCGAAACAGGACCATCTTTTCCGTCAATACAAATTTCGCCTGCATCTTTTTCGTATACACCGGTAAGACATTTTACCAGAGTCGATTTTCCGGCTCCGTTCTCACCCATAAGCGCATGGATCTCTCCCTTGCACAAAGTAAAATCTACATTTTGAAGTGCTTTTACACCAGGGAACTCCTTGTAAATTCCCCGCATCGTCAAAACAACATTATTTTCCATTTTTTATTATCCCGTAATTTTTGGACAGGCCAAAAAAGCTCAAAAAAAAAGCGGTGCAACTGCGGACATGAGAAATCCCAGTCCGCAATATTTACACCGCGTCCGTTTAACTAAACTTAGTCACCAAGACCGTATTTGTCAATGTCAGCCTGTGTAAGTGTTTTTGCATCAAATCCTTTTTCTTCAGAGATAACTTTCTTTGAAGGAACGTTTCCAGATTTGATCATGTTTTCGATTACACTTGCCTGGAATGGAGAACACTGTCCATCATAGTCCCAGTTTCCTGCCAAAAGTTCACGAAGAGCCCATTTGTTGCAGTCAAATCCCATTACCTTAACTTTTCCGTTTACACCATGTGTAATACCAGCTTCGTCAAGAGCAGCAACTGCACCTTTAGCCATACCGTCGTTTTCTGCATAGATGATGTTGAAGTCTTCACCAGAGTTGATTACAGATTCAACAATTTTCTTAGCTTCTGCTTCATCCCAAGTAGCTGTCTGCTGAACAACTTTCTTCATTGTTCCTGCAGCAAATTCTTTATCAAGAGCAGCTGTACGACCGATCTGAGCATCAGATCCCATTGCACCCTGAATATGAATTACTTTGTATTCAGGAAGGTTCAAAGACTTAAGCCATGCAACAGCTGTGTTTCCCTGGTTAGCCATGTCAGAAACAACTGCTGATTCATAAAGACTTTCGTCTGTGTTAATCATACGGTCAAAGAGGAATACTTTAATTCCAGCTTTCTTTGCGTTTTTAAGAACTACATCCCATCCGTCTGTAGCAGCAGCAGAAAGAAGAATGTAATCTACACCTTCTGTAATAAACTGAGAAGCAGCATTGAGCTGTTCATCATTCTTTAAGCTGTAGAAAGTTTTAACTTCATAACCTTTAGCTGCAGAGAAAACTTCTTCCATGTCTTTTACGTTTGCAGCACGATATCCAGATTCTGAAGGTGGGTTGTTAATAATACCTACTTTAATGGAACCGCTTTTCTTTCCATTACCGCATCCAATAAACAAGCTTGCAGCTACCAAAACAGCAACAGCAGCAGATAAAATTTTTTTCATCTCAAATCCTCCTTTGTAGATGTTTTTTCCCATTGCAATAAAAGCCGTAAACGCAGCATATTACGACCTTTCTATGATGACATATTAAAGGTGAATTTGTTTAAAATGAATGTGAATTTTTAGGTATTTGCGTATATTTTTTTAAGATTTTCCAGAGTGAATTTTTCCCGGCCACACATCCCGC
>JAILNY010000003.1 GCA_024691105.1 Treponema sp.
AAAGAAAGCCGTTACAGGAAACACAAATGCTGATAAAGAACTGGTCCAAAACTATGTAAAACTTTTGCTGGGGCTAAAAGACGCCCCGCGCCCGGATCATGCAGCGGATGCTCTGGCCGGCGCTATTACACATATTCATTCATCACTAAGATAAGCCTGATTTTTTAATTAGTTGCTTTTTCCCGTTTTTTTTGATAGTATCAGAAAACTAATATAAAACAAGGGGAACTTAAAATGAAAAAAATCTTCACTGTAATTTTATTTACAGCACTTTGCGCTTTTGGTTTTGCGCAGAGTAATTATTCTACGCTTTATGAAGAGGCCAAGAAATATGAAAGTGAAGGACGTTTAATTTCTGCCCTTGGAACATATTTTGATGCAATCGAAGCTGAGCCTTCTGCAAAGGCACAGGACGCCATTAATTCACTTGAAAAAATTTCTTCTATAATTGAAGCAGGTGTTTTTAAACGTGGTGGAAATGTCAGCGACTCTGACATCTATCTGGCATGGGCTGCATTGTGCGCTGATTATCAGTTGTATTTTATTGAACACAGTCCTTATGCATTTGGTATCAGTCTTCCTGTTAAAAGTGATGTGGACAATGGTTCAAAAACCTGTTCATACACTTTTACACTCAGAGCTTTTTATTCTGATAAATATAAATTTATCAATAAAGTTCTTAAAACCGGTTACGACAAAATCAAGACTTCTGACTGGAAAGATGTCTGGAAGGATATCCTCAGTTATGAATGTTATACGGTTTCTTTTAAAATTGTAGATTCAGAAAATAAGAATATATTTTCAAGCGAAAACGCTTCTGTAAAACGTGGAAAAACTCGTAACGTTTTTGACTATAAATTTACAAAAGCAGATTCTAAAAAGATGCAGCTTATTGAGTCAGGCAATTTTTCAATTGTTCCTACAAAGGTTTATTTAAAAACTACAGATTTTGGACAGGGCGAACTTGAATTAAAAAATGTTCGTTTTGGAAATTTCGTTTCTATTTATAAAAATGTAAATCCTTTAATTGCAGTAAAGGCACTTCCATTTATTAAACTTGTAAAAGTTGAAGGCGGAAACTTTAATATGGGTAGCAAAGATTTTGACGAATCAGAAGAGCCTATTCATTCTGTAACGGTGGATTCTTTTGAAATGCTTGCAACAGAAGTTTCTGATGAATTTTATGCTACTGTAATGCAGGAAAAAGTTTATGGAAAATTTCCTAAGGCAGTAAGCTGGTTTGATGCTGTAAAATTCTGTAATGAATTAAGCAGAATCTACGGATACATTCCATGCTATGATATTAAGCCAAGCATGTTTGAAGGTATTGATGATGTATTTCTTGTAAAAAATGCAAACGGTTTTAGACTTCCGACAGAGGCAGAATGGGAATATGCAGCCCGTGGCGGAAAAAATCAAAATCCATATCTTTTTTCCGGAAGCAGTAAAATTGCAGATGTTGCCTGGTATAAACCAAATTCAAGCAAGATGGAAGAAGTTGCAGGAAAAAAGCCAAACTCACTTGGCTTTTATGATATGAGCGGTAATGCTGCCGAATGGTGTTATGACCTTTATCAAGCATATTCATCTGAAGCGCAGTCAAATCCAACTGGAGCTGATCCAGAAACTACAAGAGTTTTACGTTATGTAGTTCGTGGTGGAAGTTTCCGCGATGGTGAAGATGCATGTCGTGTTACTGCAAGAAAAGCAGAAACACCAGTGGCTCTGGAAGGATTTCGTATTGTTCGTCAGATTCCAAAAAAATAAAATGTAAACCGCTATAAAAATGGGACAAAAAAGCCAGACAGAAAATCTGCCTGGCTTTTTTGTTAAGCAATTGCTTTTTCGTCAAGGCATTTTATAAGTTCAGCTTCAATAGCTTCTTTATTATAGCCTTTTCCGATAATAACAAGCTGATTAACTCTGTCACCAAACTCTTCATCCCAGGCTTCTTTTACATCCGGATTATATTCAAGATATTCTTTTTTCTGTTTTTCATTCAATGCGTCAATCCAGTATGCAACAGTCATTACAGAAGAGTTTCTTCCTGCCTGTTCAAAAAGCTGCACATTTGCATCTGCATCAGAAAACCAGATATAACCTTTTGCACGGATAAGCTCTTTTGGATAATTGTTATTTACAAAATTCATAAAGCGCTCGCGGTTAAAAGGACGTTTTTCTTCAAAGACAAATGAAGAAATTCCATATTCACCAGTACATCCGTTAGAAGCTCGTCCCGGCTCATTCAGACTGTTAATTGCCTTTTGAATTGCAGAAGACGATTCAATCTGTTCATAATTAAACGGTTCAGTTGTTGTAATCTGGTCAATATCAATATTTCCGTTAACGCTGTGAAAGATTGGTGCACGACTCTGAAAGTCGCGGATAATTGATTCAACTTCTGCAAGCTGATTTTTATCGAGTAGATCGCATTTGTTGAGTACAATAAAGTTACAGAATTCAATCTGGTCAACGATTAAGGTAGAAATTTCTTCTGCGGTAAGATCGTTCTGATCAACTTTACTTTTATCTTCCTGTTTTTTCTTTAAATCAGAAAGGAACTCACGGTAGATTCTGTCAGCATCAACGACAGTAACAACAGAGGTAAGATAAACATTTGTGTCAGGATTATCTTCTTCGTAAGCAAGAAAACTTGCGCTGACAGCACCCGGATCACTGATTCCAGACGCTTCGACAAAAACAACATCGACAGTATCAAGATTAGAAATCTTTTCTATCTGCTGAATAAATTCATCACGTAAAGTACAGCAGATACAGCCGTTTTGAAGTTCAAACATCGGACATTCTGTTACATTTGAGCCGTTCTTTTTAAGAATTTCAGCATCGACATTAATACTTCCCATATCGTTTACGATAAGTGCAACACGTCTTTTTTCCTGACGAAGAAGATTATTTAAGAGTGTAGTTTTACCAGAACCAAGGTATCCTGTAATTAATACGACAGGCTTTTTGTTTTTCTTCATTTTTGAGTTTCCTTGTCAGACATTTTGTGAGTATCCTGGTTGAAGTCTATAAAGAATTTTAAGACACTTCACTGCGCGCATTTTTATCTGACAAGAGGCAATTATATAAATAAATTCAAAAATGTCAATGAAAATGCAAATAATTTGCAAATTAAATTGTAAAATTTGGGTTTCGCGCTGGGCTGTACGCAAAAACTTTAGATTCACTTATAAGTTAGAGTTCACTTAAAACAAAATTTCTTCTATAATAAAATCATGTTTAACTCACTTAAAGGAATTATTACAGGAAAGTTTCCTCGACAGGTTTTTATAGATACAAATGGAATTGAATGGGATTTGTGTGTCCCGGATTCAAATCTTGATATGCTGCCACCGGTTGGAAGCGAAGCGCGTATTTTTACATGGATGCAGCATACGGATCAGCTTATGAGTCTTTACGGTTTTGCAAGTAGTGAAGAGCGTGAAGTTTTTCTTGATCTGCTTAAGGTTGACGGAGTAGGACCAAAGGGCGCGGTAAAAATTATGAGCTCTGTTTCAAGCGCGCGCCTTATGGATGTGCTTGACCGAGGCGACCTTGAGATGCTGGAAAAGATTCCAGGTGTTGGAAAAAAGACTGCAGGAAAGATGATTTTAGCCCTTAAGGGAAAGGTTAAAATATCAGATACGCCTGCAAGTGCTGTGCTGCGCGGGGCATCTGGCGGGCAGTATGCGGATGTCGTAAAATCACTTTCTGATATGGGATATGATAAGCGCTTAGTTGAACAAAAGATTGCAGAGCTTTCTGCATCTCTTTCCGGCGATTCAGATTTTAGTGGCAAAAGTCAGAAAGAGCGCGAAGAGATTTTGTTCCGCAGGGCGATTGTGGAGCTGGCGTAAAACGGGAATTATATAATATATATGAATAAAAAATACTTAGGATGCTTATTTTTATTTAGCTTAGTTTTATCCGGTTTGATTTTTGCAAAATCATTTGATGAAAAGCAAATTCCACAGTCATTCATTGAAAAATATAATATTTCTCAGATTGTTCAGTTAGAATTTGCGCATAATACTGGTTGGGCTTTTATTACAGCAAAAGATAAAAATAGTGAGGCAGAAAATCTTTATGCAGTAAATATTGATTCTCCTGAGAAATCTTCTCTTGTATTCAAAAATCCTGTCGGAAAATCTGGTTCCTTTTCGAATCTCTGCTATTCTGTCCGGAATGAAACTTTGTATTTTGCTCTTCATACAGGAGCTTACACACACAATGGGATTCAGATATTTTTGGGAGAAGGAATTTATGTTCTAAAAAAAGATGATGACGGAAATTATTCGTCTAAATCTTTGCGCAGATTTTATAAAATGGAACCATGGCTTGTAGAACATGCTTATAGTGCTTATTTTGAGAAAAATCCAGTGCCTGACTATACCGGATTTTTAAATTGGCTGTTTACATTCTGTGATTATGATGTAAAACCCTGCTTAGTTTATTCAGTAAAAGACGGACAAACAGAAAAAAAACTCTTAAATGAAAAAGCACTTCAATATCTTTATGAAAACTTAGTGTTAAAATCTCTTTGTTCAGAGGAAAAAGATAACTATCGTTCAAAACTTGAAGATTTTTTGTTTTGTCTTAATAAAGAAAACTATCCGACAGAACAAAAAGCTGTTACTGCAAATCATTGTCCTCTCTATTATACCGAGGAAATTCCTTATACAAGTCCACATTATTTTTTGGCATTTAATGAACGTATTTTTATGCTGGAAAATATCGGTTCGAATAAAGGAAATATATGGTCCTGGGATTATTCAAAGTTATATTTGATAACAGACAGCGAGATAGACTTTTCAATCTCTCAACCTGCAGGTTTTAATCTAGTAAGGGCAGAAGCTTTTGAAACCCCTTATCCGTATGAGGCAAAAGATGCGCCATTAGTTATATTAAATAAAAAGCTGTATATTCGGGATGCCGTAAACCATTCTTTATTTCAGATTAAAAGTGATATGTCCTTACGAGAGGTTTCTATTATAGAAGAAACTCTTGTAAATGGTATAAATTCATATTTTGATATCAGCTTGATATCTGTATTTGCGATTTTTTCTGTAGTTCTTTTAATTGTGTGCGCAATTTTAAGTATCAGACTCAGAAATAGAAAGGGATTGGATTTTGCTTTTGATATTCAGCAGAAAACCCGTGAAGAAATTTCCTTAAACATTCATGACTCTGTTGTGCAGGATATTCGTGCGATACGGCTTGATGTTGAACGTCTGAATGTTGATGAAAACAGTCTTGAATTAAAAACAGCTGTCATTCAGAAAATTACTGAATGCATAAAACGAATGAGAGATATATGCTATTATCTTAATCCGGCTGAAATTGCTACAGCAAAACTGGATAACTCAAAAGTTGATATTATTTCTGTTGTTCAAACCCTATGCATGCAATTTTCTGACAGAACAAAAATTCCATTTAATATGCAAACAGAAGATGTTTCTTCGGTTATGATTGATTATAAAAAAGCAGAATATGTTGAGCGTATTGCACTTGAAATTCTTTCAAATGTTGAGAAGCATTCTTATGCATCTGAAATTAAACTTTTTGCGAAGATTGAAAAATCTGATAGTATTAACGAAGATAATTATTTAACTTTAATTTTTATTGATGATGGAATTGGATGTGACTTAAAGTCTCGTCTTTCTGAACGGGAAATGAAGTCTCATTTTGGAATCAGAAATATGAAAGAATATGCAAAGCTTTGTGGTGGAAAAATTGAATGGCTTTCTGCACCTAAAGATGGAATGCAGGTTAAGCTGATTTTAAATTGTTCTGCGGAGTAAGTATTTTGAGAAAGAAAACTGTTGAAAAAACGACTTTGTTTATTGTAGACGATCATAGGATGCTTTTAAACGGTCTGAAAAATTATCTTGAAGAGAATTCAGATTATAAAATTCCACATATTTTTTTAAATGCAAGTGACTGCCTTGATTCGCTGGTAGAGATTTCTGAAAAAAAGGAGAAACTTCCTCAAATTATAATTGTAGATATTCAGCTAAAAAATGAATCTGGTTTTGATCTTGTAAAAAAGATTACAAAAATGTTTCCAACAATAAAATGTGTAATGTATTCAATGTATGATACTGCAGGATATATTTTACAGGCAAAAGAATGTGGTGCAAAAGGCTATATTTCCAAAGTTGCAAGTGAGGAAGAACTCTTAAATGCATTAAACACTGTTGCCAATGGCGGTGAATATATTGAAAAACGTATGGAAAAAATCCAGCAAAAAATTTCTGAGACTAATTCACTTTTTTCGCCTCAGGAAAAAATTATCTTTGAAAAGATTCTAGAAGGTAAGACAAACCGTCAGATTGCAAATGAACTTTTTATTTCGCTCCATTCTGTAGAAAACTACGTTACATTTATTTATTCAAAAACTTATGTTAAAAATCGTTCAGAATTAATCGAAAAATTTCAGGAAAAATAGGAGTGTCACTCCTTAGGAAAATTTTTTGCCAGCAGATATAATTCAGGTAATTAAACAAAATATCAACTGTATCAGTTGATGAATTATCTGAAGTCATTTTTTGAATGGCAAAAAATAAAATCTTAGGGAGGATTTTATGAAATTATTTTCTAAAGCAAAAATATTAGTTGGTGCTTTGCTTTTTGCATGTTTATTTGCTGGTTGCGATGATGTGAACGGAATGAACAGTAGCGGATCAGGCTATACTATGCATTATTTTTTCACTAACTATGGTGGTAGTTCAAATAATTTATATAGTGCAATGATACGTACTGCTGACAATTCTGATGTAGCAATTTTGTCGACAACACAACCTGGAAAAGGTGGTGATTTATATGATGGAACTTTTGTTACACTTACAAAAACTGTAAATGGCAATACTTACACTTTTAGTGGTTCAAAAGCAAGTACTACATATACTGTTACAGGAAGTTTGACAAATACTTCAAATGGAACAACAAATAATTCCTTTACAATTTCGTTTTCAAGTGAATCAATGCAATCTTTAGGATTTATTGCTGATACATCGATTCAGCATTGGACTGAAAGAAAATCCGGTGTTTTTGTTTACTAATTTAAATAAAAGCTGATCAAATAAAGCGGGATAATCCCGGTATAATTTCTAAACGATAATCTTCCAGCGGCCGGTTTTATTTGAACCGATTCGCTGGATTTTATTTTGTTCAACCAAAGTCTGGAGTGCACGAGTTACTGTCGCGCGCGAAATATTGAGGCGAGAAGCAATCTGCTCTTTTGTCTGCGCGGGATCTTGAATGAGCATTGAGTAAACTGACTGACATGTCTTTTCTTTTTTTGAAAGCTTTGAATTGATGGCGCTGGGATTATTATATTCTGTAGATGGCTCCTGGATATTAAGACCTGCATCGTTTTTTAAAGTATACAATGTTTTTTGTTCAAGAAGAATTTTTGCTTCCTGGATTCTCTCATCGAGTTTTTTTACGAGAGCATTTTTTTTATCCTGTGTAAGACGGCGTAATGGAGCAAGAAATTTTTTGTACCATCTGGAAATATCTTTTAGCGATGCAAAGTCAATTTTGTCAGCAATTTTTTGCATCGGAAGAATTTTAAACTGCTCGTTTTGAGTTTCTTCAAATGGCTTTGAAGGAATTCTGAAGGATGAAGTCATTTCTATTTCAAAATCCAGCTTATTTAAAAACATTGATTTTCCAGAATCGTAAACTGGTGCAACTCCAATCCATTGCAGGGTATCGGTGTTACGCAAAAAACTTATGTTAAAAGAATGCCGGTCTTCGTTTGCGATTATAAAATCGAGCAAAAATATTTTTAAGAGATCTTCTTCTGCGTTTGGAATTTGCAATTGCTCGCAACGTTCAATAAGTTTATGGTAATCATATTTAACGCCGCCTGTTAAAGTAATATCCTGATAAATTGAGTCAAGCGGGACCATCTCTGTATTTTGATCTGCAATGTCAGGACAAAGGCTGTAATAATTTTCATCGCGGACTTCTAAAGTGTAGGGCGTGTGAGAAATTTTTAAGCGTCGACAAATCTCGGTCGCAAGAACTTCGTTTAATGGTTCCTGCTGTTCCGTGCCGGTTCCGGCTTTTTCAAGATAGTCAATTCCGTTTATTCTAACCCAGCGCTTAGAAAGTTCACCACTTGTTGTGTTATCCGGTGAGCGCGAAGAGGAATTTTTATTTAAGGCTTTTGAACTTGTCATAAGCCTGAGCCCAATAGCCTCGTCATAATCGTTTGTAAAAAAATTGATGTCATCCCACCAGATTTTTCCAACGTCCGAAAGAGGACAGACCCAGTATTGGTCGGAAAGGCTTAAGTAAAAACTTTTCTTTGCAAGCTCTTCTGCTGACTGGACTTCAAGTTCTGAGAGCATGTTTTTAAAACTTTTTCTGGTATATGGAATAATCCGGTTGTTAAAAAAATCTTCCAGTTTCTGGCAGAGATCATATTCATTTTCTGCAGAGGGCTTTCCGTTTGTATAAAGGTGTGGCGGAAGATGTGCGACATTAAATATTTTTTTAATCGAAGTAATATAATGCGCATTATCTTCTTCGTACTGGAGAACCGGTATATTTTTTTTATAAAGAATGAATTCCATAAGCTTGAGCCTTTAATATATATTATAGGCTCAATATTATATTTATGCAAGGTGAATTTAATAAATAAAGGCTCAATAATATAAAATATAGGCTTAATAACTCTAGGTAATTAGTATTGTCGCGCATTTTATCGGCTCATTATTTTGTGAACTATGTAAACTTTACGGAATATATGATATAATGTTTTTATGAGTTCAAAAAAAGAAGTAATTGACGAAGATTTTTCTACAATCGTTCGGGCAGATTTAAAAGACAGATTTGATGAACAGGATAATAAACTTCGCCCGACGCGGCTTTGTGATTTTTTAGGTCAGGAAAGCGTCAAAAAAAATCTTTCGACTTTTATAGAAGCGGCAAAGTTGCGCGAAGAGAGTCTTGACCATCTTCTTTTGATTGGACCTCCTGGACTTGGAAAAACAACTCTTGCCCAGATTACAGCGCACGAACTTGGCGTTGACTTTAAGGTAACAAGCGCGCCGGCTTTAGATAAACCAAAGGATCTTGCCGGAATCCTTTCGACAATTACTCCGCGAACCGTTTTCTTTATAGACGAAATTCACCGTTTAAAACCTGCAATCGAAGAAATGCTTTACATCGCAATGGAAGACTTTGAGCTTGACTGGATTATCGGCCAGGGAGCGGCCGCTCGGACTGTGCGCATTCCGATTCCGCCATTTACATTGGTTGGCGCAACCACCAAAGCCGGCAGCGTAAGTTCTCCGTTAAGATCGCGCTTCGGCTTTATCCCGAGATTTGAATTTTATACTCACGAAGAGCTTGCATCTATCATAAAGCGCTCTGCTGATATTCTTGAAATCGGTATCAAAGAAGATGCCGCTCTTTTACTTGCTCAATGCTGTCGTGGAACGCCGCGTGTTGCAAACAGAGTTTTACGCCGAATGCGCGACTTTGCTCAGGTTGTAGGAAGTTCAACGATTGACGTAAGTATTGTAAAAGACGGACTCTGCCGGCTTGAGATTGATCAGATTGGACTTGAAAAATACGACCGCGAAATTCTTCGTTCAATTATACAAAACTTTGGCGGTGGTCCGGTTGGAGCAGAGACTCTTGCAATTTCAATCGGCGAAAGCATTGATACCCTCGAAGATTATTACGAGCCGTATTTGATTCAGTGCGGTCTTTTGCAGCGCACGCCGCGCGGCCGCATGGTAACCGACAAGGCTTATACTCATCTGGGACTTAATGCCAGTGACTACAAAGCCGGCATTAAAGATGCTTCTCAGGCAACTTTGTTTTAAAAATTTTTTTCTGGATATTAAATTTGCACTTGCAAATTTTTTTGTGATATTTCTATTTATTTATATTTGTGGTATTATAGGCGAATGTTAACTTCTGATTTTAATTTTGACCTGCCGGAAGATTTGATTGCGCAGCATCCAAGCGGCGTGCGCGGGCAGGATAAGCTTATGCTTTTAAATCGTGTTACGGGCGAAGTAGAGCATCATATGATGGATGATCTTCCTGATTTAATTGAGCCGGGCACGCTCATGATTTTTAATAACAGCCGTGTACGACGTGCGCGCGTTTACGGAATTAAAGAGACAACCGGCCGCGAAACTGAATTTATGTTTTTAAATACAATCGATAAGGAATGCTGCATCTGGAATACAATGGTAAAGTCTGCAAAAAAACAGAAGCCTGGTATGCATTATAAATTTCCGGATGGAACTGTTGCAGAAATTATTGAGCACGAGGGAAATGCCGGAACAGAATTCCGCGCGCTTAAATTTGATTTTGCAATTGATGAAGACTGGTTTGAACGAAACGGTCATATTCCTCTTCCTCCATATATCAAGCGTGGTGACACCGAAGAAGATTCTGAGCGCTATCAGAATGTTTATGCGACCGACACTGGTTCTGCTGCCTGTCCTACGGCGGGCCTTCATTTTACAAAAGAGATGCTTAAGCGCCTTGATGATAAAGGAATTGAGCGCCGCTTTGTAACGCTTCATGTAGGGCTTGGAACCTTCCTTCCTGTGCGAGAAGAAAATATTGAAAACCATAAAATGCATGAAGAGTGGTATACTGTTCCTGTTGAAACCGCTATGGCAATTAACAAAGCAAAGAAAGAGGGCCGTCCGATTATGGCAGTTGGAACTACCAGCGTGCGTACTTTGGAAAGCGTTGCCCAGAAAATCGAAATGGAAGGCGGCGTTGTCGGAGCGAATGATGAATGGATTCGTGCCGGGACAAATTCAACAAGCATCTTTATGTATCCGGGATATAAGTTTAAAGTTGTAGATAAAATGTTTACAAACTTTCACACGCCGGAAAGCACTCTTATTATGCTTGTATCTGCATTTGCCGGGCGTGAAAATATTTTAAATGCTTATAAAACTGCTGTTGATAACAGATACAGATTTTTCAGCTACGGCGACTGTATGTTTATAAGATAGATGAATCGCCAGAGTTTAGGTGAGCTCGTGCAGAGAATATGCTGTAAGATTTAAGAACTGCTGCTTTAAAAGCGGATCACAGTTTTTATCTTTTGCAAGTTCATCAAATTTTTTTTCGGCTATCTGAATAAAATCTTCGATTATCGAATTAGTCAGCGGAAGTCTTGCTCCAAGATACTTTGTTTCAAGTTCTTTGCTTGTAAATACAAAAGGTCCTGTAAAGCAGAGTCGTAAAGAAGTGATGACATTTTTTTCTGTGCTTGCCAGAAAACAAAAGGATGCAGATAAATCAGAAAGGCATGATGTCGGACCAAGTCTTCTAAAAACTTCAACGTTCCAGTCTTCTGTTGGAATTCTTATATTTACAAGAACCGAGCCTTCTGGCATCTCAGAAAATTTTTCAAGCGGAATTATTTCAAAATTTTTCTGCCCCCTGAATTTTAGACTTGCATCGAGAGCAATTAACGGAGCAGGTAATGTAAGCCGGTAGTCCTTTGCCATCAGGTTTCCGCCGAGTGTCGCCATATTTCTTACCGCATGGTTTCCCATTGTTAAAATTGCTTCGTATAAGACTTTGGGCAAAAAATTAATTCCCATATGAAGAATTTTATTCAATGTAACAGCAGGACCAAAGTCTATGTATCGTTCATGTTTATCAATTACGGCAAGCTCTGGAATATTTCTGATAGAAAGGCTTTTTTCGCTTAAGTCATGAATATAAGTTGCGCCGCCTATAATCTTGAGGTTGCTGACTGTTTTTAGTTGAAAGAGAATATCATTAACATTTTTGGCTGTAAAAACCATGTGCTTATCAGTTGCCATTTTTCCTCTGCTTTTCTTTTGTAAAGTGAATTGAATATGCGTACAAAATTCCGTTTATAAAAGTGTCTTTTTCTATACAGCAGTCATTCAATTTTCCTGTTATGACTTCAATTTTTTCTCTTGTCGGCTGCTGGATATATTTTAACACTTCGTATGTAGAAAATATTTTTCCGGCATTACAATAACCGCACAATGATATTCCGGCCTTTTCAAAGCCTTTCATGATGTCATTGTACATATCTGTCTTTGAAAAATATTCAAGCGTTACGACAGAACTTCCCTGTAAAATACCTACCGGCGTTTTGCAGCTTGCTGCAATGTGTCCGTCAATTAGAACATAACATGAGCCGCAGCTTGCACTGTGACAACCGTGTTTTACTGATACAAGGTTTTCGCGTCTCAGAGTTGAAATAAGCATTTCTGCAGGATCTGCTTCAAGAATTACAGGCTTATCATTTAGTGTTAGTTGAATTCTCATTTGCCATTATCTCCTTGAATACTTTTTCTGTGTTAAGCGGAATTGTGTTTATTTCGAGTGAAAGCGCCTGCGAAACTGCACTTGAAAAAGCAGCCGGTAAAATCCGCGAAATAAGTCCGTCAATCTGAGTTGATTCATTTTCTGAGTTCATAAAGAAGACTGCAATTTTTTCATAAGGTATAACTTCGCCTTCTACCAGTTCCGAGAGCGTATGCTGAATTGCAAGTTTTACAGAATTTTCTGCAACTTTTGGAAGTACAATTTTTCCGGCATTTAATATCGTATTAATTTTTTTAATTTTAATCTTATAAGTAAACGGATCTATTTCAAGTTCAACTGTAATTGCGCCAAACGAAGTTGTAAAAAATGGAACTCCTGAAAATTTTTCTTTGTTCCACATCTTCATTTGTGTGACCGTAATTCCTTTGCTCGACGTAAGCGGAAGCGGTTTTCTAAATCGCTTTGACTGAATATCAAGACAACATTTTTTTAAAAGGTAATTCATTATCGTAAGGTTTGAATAAATGCTTTCAGGAACTGCAGGGTCTTCTTTATAATCAAAAGCACTGTCAAGCTTTACCTGTTTGGGATCCAGTTCAAGAATTTTTGCTGCCGTCGTTTTCCAGATTTCAAGAGTAGAGTTTGACGGCTGTAATGCATGAATAGTACAGGTTCCGTCTTTTTCAAGCGTTGCTTCCATTTTTTGATTGCAGGCAAAAATATTTGTTCCGTAATATCCGACACCGTTAAACCCGCAGGCCGTTCCGATTCCTCTGTACGGGATATTTGGAATTTTGCTGAATGAAAATTTATTATTTTTTGCTTCAAGCGAATAAGAAATAAATTTTCTGTTTAAGTCACTTTGACGGGTTAAGGCTTCAAAGCATTCTTTTACGCGCTCATTTGAAAAAGAAAACGGCATGGAAAATTTTCTTTCAAAATTCTGCATTCTGAAAGTACCGGGTAAAAAGCCTGTTGCGTTACAGATTTTTTGTATCTGATTTTCAATTGCAAAAAACGCCTGCGAGTCAATTGTTTCGATATTAAACGAAACCGGCGGATTATTTGATTCATAGGCCTTGGCAATGATTTCGAGATTGCGCACTGAATAAATGCTGTTTGCCGCGATTACAAGCCGGTCAAGAATTTCTGCTGCAAATGGATTATGATAACCTGAATCAAGTTCAATTAAAATCTGGTTTGCATCTATAAAGCCGTCTTTTTTTACAGAGGTTCTTATCTTAATTGTAATCGGACTTTTTTTAGTCATAAATTCAATGTGTTCATCGCGTGATAAAACAAGCTGAACCGGATGTCCTGTTTTTATTGCAACAAGTGCTGTCTGTATAGAAAGAATTGTGTTAATCCAGATTGTATTTGTGTGCGGACTTGATGAAATTGTTTTCTTTATAAAAACTTCTTCGTTTTTAAGATTGAATACGCGGCACAAGTTTTCCTGAAGATGTTTTGGCCACTGAGTTGGTCCGCATACTGTAAGAATATTTTTTTCAAAGGTACAAAGCGCACCGTTTGTCTCGTTACAAAAAGGAGCGTTAAGGGCGCAGGTCCAGGTTCCCTTTATATCAAAATTCTTTTTAGAAAACAGTCTTGCAAATTCTTCAGGCTTTTGCGCTTTTCCGTTTCTAATAAATCGCTGTGCATAAGGAAAATCTTTTTCTTTATTTTTTAGGGCTGGATCTTTTTCAATATCGATTTTGATTTCTGTAGCAAGAGAATCAAGTAAAATAGGATCAGGACCCGCAATAATTCCAAGGGGCTGTCCCTTATAATAAACATTTTCACTTGCAAAAATCTCGGTTTGAATATCAAGCGTTTCTACATAATTCTGTTCGCCTAAATCTTTTGCTGTAAAAAAATAAAAGCCCTCAGGAATATTATTAAGACTTATTTCTTTTATCGTACCTTTTACAACAGGGCTTCTGACAATTTTTGCAAAAATCATTCCCTGCGCACGTAAATCGCTGTAATAGGATTTTGTCAATTGAGAATAAGTCTGTTTTACTAAAGGTTTTTCTTTTGCTTTTTTAGCGCACATGATTTTCACTTCCGATTTTCTTTACGGCTTCTATTGTATCATATGCCATCTGTTCTGTCATATCCGGCCAGAGCGGAAGAGTAATCGTTCTTATAAACTGATTTTCTGCATTAGGAAAATTTTCTTTTGTAAAAGCCGTGTCAAGACTTTGCCAGTAGCTGAAGTGAAACAGCGGAATAAAATGCATTGAAACACCGATTCCATTTTGCTGCAGCTGGCGCGAAAACTCATCACGGTCAATCGTAAGTTTTTCAAGCTTAAGACGCATTAAATACAAATGCCATGAGTTTCCCTGGCCGTCAGGAGGAAGTTCCAAAAAATCAAAATTCTTAAACTCTTTATTATAAATATCAACGATTCGCTTTCGGCCTTTAAACATTGCGTCAGTCTTTTTAAGCTGAACGCGTCCAATAGCAGAAAGAATATCCGGAAGGTTAAACTTAAATCCAGGAGCAACAATATCATATTGCCAGCTTGCCTTTGGGGATGTGTAACGGTCCCAGGTTGTTCTGTCCATTCCGTGAAGTCGCATCATCTGCATGTGCTTTGCAAGACCTTCGTCTTTTGTACAGACCATGCCGCCTTCGCCGGTTGTTAACGGCTTTGTTGCGTAAAAAGAAAAGACTCCTGCATCTCCAATTGTTCCAGCATAGCCAAGCGGTGTAAGGCTTGGAAAAGAATGCGCGGCATCTTCTATAACGTAAATCTTGTTTTGCGGTGTTGAATATTTTTTAGCAAGTTCAAGGATTTTTTTCATGTTGCAGACATTTCCCGCAATATGAACAGGGACAATAGCCTTAATTATTTTTGCGTGAGTTTTTTCGTTTTCAATTAAAATCTGTTCTATCTTATCTGCATCAATATTGTAAGAATCTTTTTCGATATCGCAAAAAATTACATCAGCGCCAAGATGCTTTGCACAGGCTGCAGTAGAAACAAAAGTGTAGGGCGTAGTAATTACACAGGTTCCCGGTTTTACCCCACAGGCATCCATTGCAAGAATCATTCCGCTGGTATTTGAATTTACGGCAAGACTGATTACGTTTCTTGTCTGCGAGCCATCTCCTGTCGCGCAGTTTGAGTCCGAGTTTGAGGGCAATCCTTTATTCATAAACTCTGAAAATTCATTTTCAAATTCCAGCGTAACTTTCCCGGTTGTAAGCCAGCCGGATCTTACAACGTCCAGGACCGCTTTTTCTTCTTCTTCATTTAATGATGGACGTGAAAAAGGAACTTTTATATTATTGTCTGCCATATTTTTCCCCTCAATTTAAGAACAGTTCAGCCTAAAAAACTTCGGATACTTCTGACTGATTTTGTTTTAGTTCTGGAATTACTTTCTGCAAGGTTTCTCTAAGCAAAAGAACATTGCGGTATTTTGTTTTATCGGTGCAGCATTCGCTTAAACAGATTTCCTTTAGTTCTTCGATAAGCTGTTCAAGATTAAAGTTAAGCGGAAGTGAAGAAAGCTTTAAAATTTTTGAATATTCGGTAGCCTGTGGATTTTCTTCTTTTAACCATAACGGTTCTGTAAGGCGTTCACCTTTACGAACACCCGTATATAAAATCTCAATGTCTTTTCCAGGTTCAAGACCACTGAACTCAATTATATGCTCTGCAAGATCTTTAATCTTAATCGGCTCACCCATATCCAGAAGATACGAAAAACCATTTTTACCGACACCGCCTGTCTGCAGAACAAGCGAACAGGCTTCCGGTATCGTCATAAAAAAGCGTTCCATGCGCGGATCCGTTACAGTAACCGGACCGCCGTTTTTAATCTGTTCCATAAAGAGCGGAAGAATTGAACCTCGCGAACCAAGAACGTTTCCAAAACGGACAAACATAAAGTCTTGATTTTTTACTTTAGAAGAAGCATCAAGCAAAAGTTTTTCGCACAAAAATTTTGATGCTCCGTAAATCGAAACAGGGCTGACAGCTTTGTCGGTCGAAATTAAAACAAATTTTTTTACGCCAAATTCAATGCTTGCGTCCAAAAGATTTTTTGTTCCAAAGACATTGTTTTCAATAACGGCAACCGGATTTTCTTCCATCAAAGGAACATGCTTATAGGCCGCACAATGAAAAATTACATCGCATTTTGTGTGTGAAATTATATAGCGAACATATTCTCTGTCTTTCATGTCGCCTATAATCGGAACAATTGTCGCTTTTTCGCCGACGCCTTCAGCCTGTAATACTTTAAGCTCGCGGTTAATCTGATAGATTGAATTTTCTCCGTGCCCAAAAAGGTAAAGACGTTCGGCTCCACCACTTAAAAGCTGGCGCGCAAGTTCCGAGCCGATAGAACCACCGGCACCGGTTATTAAAACGCGCTTTCCGCGGAGATATGAAAGGCTTTCTTTTAAGGAAATTGTGACAGGAGTTCGGCCAAGAATATCAAGCGGGTCAATCTCGCGCGCCTGTACAAGGTGAGCCGTTCCGTTTACAACCTGGCTTATGCTTGGTAAAATTTTAATATGCTTAAAGCCGTTTTTCTTTAGAGATTCATAGATTGCCTTAATCTTTTCTACTTTGGCACTTGGAATTGCGATTATCGCTTCGTCAGAATCTGCAGACTTTAAAAGGTGAATGACATCTTCGATAGGCCCTAAAACCGGAATCCCGTCAATGTCTTTGCCGATAAGCGCTTTGTCATCATCAAGAAAAGCCGAAACCGAGCCAAAAATCTTTTTACGCTTGATATCGCCGGCAATCATCTGGCCGGCAAAGCCTGCACCAATTATATAAAAATGTGAAACCTGTTTCTTAATCATTCATTTAAAAAAATCCAAACGGATTTTACCCACCTTTTATTATATTACCATACAATTTTGCTTTCTTCAATTAAAAATCTTTTGCTAAACTCTTATTTTTAAATGCCGATATTCAAAAAGTAGATTGAGGTTTTTTATGAATCTTTGCAAAAAAATTATATTTTCACTGTTGCTTTTAACCGGAAGTTTTGTAAGTGCAAAATCTTTTTCACTTCAAATTATCCAGAAAAACGGCTCTGAAAATGTTGTTTACAATGCATCTGTTATGCTTGAACAGACAATTATGGATTATTTTTATGAGCACGCATATATAGTGTCAAATAGTCCGGTAATTATTCAGAAAAAAGGTCAGAATATTGATTCTGAATTACAGAAATCTTTTGATGAAGCACAGGAAGGAAGCTTAGATTACATAATTGAAGCATTTGTGTATTTTAATCTTTCAGATTCAAATAACCCCGAAGAAGCACTTCTGAGCAATATTGATAAAATTGAATGGAAGGTTGTTTCGCTTTATGACCGGTCTACAATTGCCAGCGGAAATGCAGTTCCCGGCAAAAAATATAGAAACGACGATGACGGCTTATTTTATTTTGCAAATGAATTAGCTGAACACATAAAAAAGGCGATAGAATCAAAGGGTGGTAGCAAATGAAAAAAATCTTTAGTTTAATCAGTTTTTTATTCATAAATATGATACTTGTTTCAGCAAGTCCTTCTCTTGATGGAAGAGTAATCGTTGCTGACTCAGGAGCATTTCCACCTGGATTGTTTGCAAAAACTGTTGGATACCTTCCGGGAGATACAATCAGTGTTACAAATCCGGCTAACGGAATGAATGTTGATATTCTCGTAATCGGTTCACTTGATCCGTCAGAAGGTGTTGCAATTCTTTTGAGCCCGGAAGCAGCTGACTCTCTTGATATCAAAAAAGATGCCAATATGCTTGTAAAGCTTACAAAGCGTTCCGGAGAGCTTGACGAAAACGCTTCTGGAACCTGTGTTTTAACAAAAAGCACGGAACCGTATGAAAAGACTCCTGTTGCTCAGAAAGAAGAAGAACCTGCCACAGATGACAAAGAAGAACTTGACGTTCCTCAAGAAGTAGAAACTGATGCTCCAGAAGAAGACTTTGTAGAAGCAGATGTATCTGACGAAGTTTCTGAAGAAGTTGAAGAAATTACTGAAGAAGTGCCTGCAGAAACTTCAGAAGAAATTCCTGAATCTGTAGAAGAAGTTCCAGCTGAAACTACAGAAGAAACTATTGTAGAAGAAAGTCTTAGCGAAGAAAATTCAGAAGAGCCCCACGAAAATTATGAAGATTTTGAATCGACAACAGAAGAAGTTGAAGAGGAAATTATAGAAGAAGAAATTCCTGATGAAGCAGAAGAAACTGCTGAAGAACAGAAGGAAGTTCCCCCGGTAGAAGACGATTATGTTCCACCGGAAGAAGAATTTGTTGACGAAGAAGAAATCCCGGAAGAAGAAATCCCGGAAGAAGAAAGCTCAGATGAAGAAGTGAAAGAAGAAGTTACACCGGTAGAAGATGACTATGTTCCACCGGAAGAGGAATCTGTAGAAGAAGATGAGCTTCCACCGGAATACGAAGAAGAAAAACCTGCTGTTGAAGATGACTATGTTCCACCAGAAGAAGAATCTGTTGAAGAAGAGGAACTTCCGGAGGATGAAGGTGTAGAAGAGCCTTCTGAAGAAGAGATTCCTGCAGAAGAATCTGAGGAAGAAGCAGAAAATGAAGAAGAACCTTTGGAAGAAGCAGAAGAACCTGAAGAGGCTGTTCCAGAATCTGAAGAGGTTGAAGAAGAAGAACTTCCACCGGAAGAAGAACTTGAAGAAGAAGCTCCTGTAGAGGACGAACTTGAAGACGAAGAGCCTGAAGAGGAACCTGAAGAAGAACCTGAAGAAGAACCTGAAGAAGAACCTGAAGAAGAAACTCCGGCTCCTGTTGCTGAGTCCATTGACGACGAACTTGATGAAGATGAGGATTATGATGAGTTTGCCGGAATCTCACTTGTTCCTGCAGAAGAAAATCCTCCTGTAGTAGAAGAAAAAGAGACACCAGAAACCGTTGTTGAAGTAGAAGAAGTAGAAGAACCTGCTAGTGAACCTGCTCCATATGTTAAGAAGGTTGGTAAGGCCTGCCAGATTATTAATGGACTTGAAAAAGGTAAGTACTATATTCAGATTGCAGCTTATACAAAAGAAGATAATGTAAACGAAGTTGCAGAGAAATATGGCGACAAGTATCCTGTAGTCGTAGAAAAGAAAAATGGAAAGAACATCGTAATGATTGGACCACTTTCTATGGACGAATACGGAACCGTATTGCAGCGATTCAAGGCATTCGGCTTTAAGGATGCATTCTTAAGAAAAGGTAAATAATTCTTAAAAAAGAGAGGCGCGGTTATAAAGACCGCGTCTTTTTTTTTAAAGGCTCGTGAGCCGATAAAAATATGATTGACAAATAAAATAATTTTTATTATTTTTAATGTTACATGGGGGTGCACCGGTTTCGACGGATTTGATAATTCTTTTATTGCAGGTAGGATTCATTGCCTGTTCCTTAAACAGACGAAAACAATTAACTGGCGAATCTAATTCACAGTTTGCTCTCGCTGCGTAAGCGAAAGCCGGTAATCTGACCGCACGGTCTTGAGCTGTCGGAATTACTGTCACCAAACCAAGGCTTGCTTCATTTTGAGTCAGAGCATTATGCGGGACTTTTTTCTGAATAAGGAGACGACGCTTGTGGTGCTGCTACCGTTTCCCGACAACCACCTCGCACCGATAAACCTGTAGACGTAACTGGGTTGCTTATTCGGACGGGGGTTCAATTCCCCCCATCTCCAGTTTTATTTCTTTTCTTTACTGTTTCCTGTGTCAAGTTTTGTACTCATATAAGAAAGTACAAAACCTGCACAAACGCAGAGTACATATACCGACACATTTATAAAACCAAGTTCGGCCTTTGATGGAATTAATAAGCCACACGATGCTATAATCAATCCTAAAATAAATGAATATGTTTCGTTAGGAGCTTTTTTAAGGAGAATGCTGATTAATTTAGCACCTGCTAAAAGTCCTATAATAATTCCTGCTCCATTTGGCAAAAGCAAAAAAAGCGCTGTAAAAAAAGTCTCTTTTGCTAAAAGAGCTTTTATAGAACAGATGATTATAGGATAGATTCCTAATACAAGCATTATAAGGGAACCGCTGATTCCTGGAATAATCATTGCGATAGCGCCTAAAATTCCACCTATAAAAAGCTTAATAAAAAGCATTGTTGTCAATTGTGGAAGCACAGTAATTGTTTTATCTGTTGCCATGCCGATTTTCTTCTGGATTATATCAAACGAAATTATTAAAACAATTCCTAAAAAAATAAAAAGACCTTCCCTTATTTTTAATCCGACAGTCGGCTTTTTTTCTCCGTATGTAAAGGCTTTGTTGATTAAAAGTGGAATGCTTCCTATTAAGAGTCCTGTAAAGAAAAAGTTTGTCTGATCTGGACATTTAGTATAAAGAATCGTAATTAACTCGCTGAATATTACAATTCCTGATGCCATTCCTAAAAGAATCGGCAGCACAAATTTCCAGTTTTGAATTAATTTTTTTACATTTAGCGTTATGGCATTTACAAACTTATCATAAATATTAAATACAACAACAAGTGTCCCGCCAGAGACACCCGGAATTACATTTGCAATTCCAACAAAAATTCCGATAAAAAAAGTTTTTAAAATTTCAATCATAATATCAAATAATAATAAAAAAAGCCGCCTGTATCAACAGACGGCACTAAGCAGCATTGTTAAAATTAGTGATGTTTCTGCTGGAATCTTTTAAGCATTGCAACACCGTTTTTCTTGCCGTTGTATACAAAGCCGCCGTCCCAGTATTCAAGAGCTGCAAACAAAGCGTTACCACCATCCTGATCATCGCTCTGCTTTGTTCTGAATGAAACAAAGTTAGAAAGCATTTCATAATTCTGCTTATGAAGAGCTTCAATTCTGTTTCTGTTAAATTCATTCCATTTGTCGAGGTCTTTAAAACCTTCACCTTCGTCTTCTACGATGATATGAGCATGAGTAGGGCTGAATGAATACCATACTGTTACTTTTTTGTTTACATCGCAGTTATTTCCGTGTTTAACGGCATTTTTAATAACTTCAGAAATCTGCTGTTCAAGAAGGTTTAATTCCTTGATTTCTGTTGGCGCAGACTGAACGATAAGCAAAGTAAAGTATCTGATCTGGCGAAAGTCAGAAGGGAATTCCTTTTTTAACATGTTTGTTTTGTCGAACAATGGGTCATTGTCGTCAGAGCGTAATTCTTTTAAGCCGTCCATGCGTATTACCTCACTTAGTCTTTAATCATTAAAAGAGCTTCTTCAACACTATTTGCAATAGGGAAGTAACCCATAAGTTTTGTAAGTTCAATAACCTTTTTTACAGAGCCATGAACATTAGAAATGGCAAATTTCAAATTCATCTTTTTCATTGTGGAACAGATGTAAATGAGAGCACCAATTCCTGATGAGTCGATGTAATCTACCTGCTCAAGGTTTATAATGAAATTCTTGACGTTTTTTTCAAGCATTTTCATTACAAGCTCCTTCAGCTTATAAGAATTGTACAAGTCCATTTCTCCGTTTACATCGATAATGTAAATCTCTCCGTTTTTACGTATTTTAAGTTCCATAACAGAAGCTCCTTCCCCTTATTTAATTTTGATAACCAAGAGGGATTGGTCATCATGCTGTGCGGCAGATCCGCAGAATTTTTTTACATCATCCTTTATCTTGTTTGCTATTGCTTTACCATCTAAAGAATGAGATTCTTTAATTAATCTTTCAAGATTCGTTTTAGAATACTGTGTTCCGTCACCGTTAAGTGCTTCGAGAACACCATCAGTACAGGTAACAATTATATCACCAGAACTTACTGACACTTCATTATCGGTATATTCTGTATTTTTCTCAACCCCGACAGGCTCTTGTTTGCCCGAAATTTCTTCGAGAGAATTTTCAGCCTTTTTGTAAAGGAAGATCGGGTTTGTACCACCCGATGCATACTGAACCTTATTATTAACACTGTCGTAGATTAAGAGCGCTACGCTTGCAAAATGGTCGGCAGTATTATTTTCTGATGCAATACCGCGGTTTGCCCAAGTTAAGATAGTACCGGCAGACTGTGTTGTATTAATGATAAGGCGGAGCATTGCACGAAGCTGAAGCATTACGTTCATTGAATTTAAGCTCTTACCTGTAACATCAGACATTACAAACGAAATTCTGTCTTTGCGCGATACCATAACATCGTAGTAGTCACCACAGATATTTTCTGCAGGATTAAATACAGTTCCGATTGAGATTCCCGGAATTGCAGGTAATTTTGCAGGAATAAGTGATTTTTGTATTTTTGTTGCAATTTCGCCTTCCTTTGCAAGGCTGAAACGCTCTACGATTTCGTTATGAATTGAAGTTGCCTTAATTGAAGCAGAAACAAACTCGCCGAGACGTTTTGCTGTATCAAATTCTGCTTCTGTAAACGGTCCGTTTTCTGGAAGTTTTCCGAGCGAAAGAACACCGACAGGACTGTCATTTACATACATCGGAACAAAAATATAAGCGCCGCATTTTAAGAAGTCTTCATCGCCGTTTTGTACAATGCGAGAATCCTTTGAAGGTTCATTTATCATCACCGGCACATTGCTTGTGAGAACTTCACCAAAAATATTGTCCGTAAGAGGGAACTGCATATAGCGCATATTCATTTCTACGCGCTGCTGTTTGTGCGGAATATTATCAGGAAGTTTATATGGCGGAATGAATGTCCCGTAAAGATTTTTTACGTTAAGAATGTCTTCAAAGTCGTCAAGTACAACAGAAAGAACACCGTCAGCATGAGTAAGTTCAACTATCTTTTTTGCAAAATTATCAAGAAGCGGAGGAAGTCCCTGCGGATTATTAAATGATTCTGCAGTAATAAAAATAAACTGTCTGTTTACATCAAGAAGAGAAATATCTTCGTCCTGATAAACAACGTTCATTCTTTTTTGAGTAATTGTACTAAGTCCGTTCTGAGAGCCTTTTTTATTTCTTTCTTCTGGTTTTTGAACAGCCTTAAGAACTGCATACGGAGTCATCAAAAGAGCTGCAAGAAGCAGCATCAGATATAAGAATGATGCATCCTCTTTAAGGTAAGTAAAAACCATTCCAGAAATTATAGCTGCAAGTGCAAGAAAGAAGACAAAACTTACTTTTGCAGTTTTTCTTGCCATAATAGCTATAAGGAATATAAAGACAATAACTGTTAATGCTGCTGCGATTAATAAAGGTAAATATGCGAATGCACCGTTAAACAATTTTTTAAACTCCTAGAAATTTCTTATTCTAATTTTAACATAACAAATTATAGCCGTCAAGAAAATAGTTTTTAAATAGGAAATTTTAAGCCATTTCTCGTTTTAGAAGCCGTTTTTTGATAGAATTCCAAACTCTATGGAAGAATCCTGTACCATAAGTCTTGGTAAAATCCTGTGCCATAAGGTCAATCGGATAATCATCGCCAAATTTCTTCTTTAAATCGTCCCAATATTTGATCATCCATACGTAAAGGTCGCTTATTGTGCGGTGTTTGAATTTTCGCATTACATGGGCATTGTTTATTATCTGAATTACAGGCATATAAACCTTGTCAAACCAAGAAAGAATTGCATCCGGCATTGAAATTTCTTCTTCCTGATTCATATTTATGTAATATTTGTGAGTCAGAATATGATTATAGATAACGTCATATTGTCCCGGAGTCGTAAAATCAAGGCACCAGTAGTCGGTAATATCGCCAAAATTGGTCTCAGAATAGAAAATACGCTTTTCGTAGTTGATTATCTGGGTCAAAAGGTACTTCATTGAGTAGCCAGGTTTGAGTTTTATTTCACTCTGAAGGCTTACAACCTCTGCATCGATAAACTCAATGCCCCGGGTCTTTGCAACGGAGATACGGTGGTTTCCGTCGCGGGCAAAGTAGAGGCCTCCAAGTTCGTAAAGAGTAACCGGCGGAAGGGTAATGTTCTGGATGTGGGCTTTGTCGATGCTTTCCCAGCGTGATTTTAAATGCGCGTTTTTTGGAAAGAACTGATTGTCAAAGTCTTTGTAGCGGCCTTCGCTGCCGACAATAAGTTTAACCGGAACAGTCTGCATTCCCTTGTAAGTTTCGTTATTTGGTTTAAGCACTTTTTTGAGGTCTGAAAAAGAAATAAGGCTTGCTTCTTCAGGATTTAAAAAATGCTGAATTTCGTTGATTAGAGCTTTGTTTCTTGCTTTGTAAAAATCTTCGTCTGTCTGATGTGCAAATGAAATTCTTGATTCCATAAAAAGTCTCCCACACTTTTATTTGCTGATATTATTTAAATCCGATAAATTGGTGACCGGTAAATCTATGACATAGTGGCCGTAAGCATTTACGACTATCGTGTCATGATAAACTGATACCCTCGGTTCGTTCTGGTCATAAAGATGAATGTGACCGTGAACCATATAAGTCGGTTTATATTTTTTAATAAATTTATTAAAGCATTTAAATCCTTTGTGACAGTTATCTTCGTGGTCATGTACATGCCGCGGTGTTGCATGTGTTAAAAAAATGTCCAGATAACGGCCATATAAGATTTTGTTCAAAATGAGGCGCGGAATAAGTTTAAAAAGCTTAAAGCGCATCTCTGACTCTGTGTACTGACATGCTCCGTGATTATAGTCTCTTGAACCGGAAACTCCTGCAATAAGAAGCGGAGTAGCCTTTCGTTTTTTTGGATGAGGCCATTTTAATTCGTGGTCTGTAATAACTTTAAAGCCTGCATAGGTTGCACCGCAGCTATGAAATTCCTTTGAGCCTGTCTGACTTGCATCGTATGCGGCATCTTTATGAAAGAATTTTAGTCCGTTTAAGTTATGGTTTCCAAAGATAAAGTAAGTAGGTTTGTTGAGCGTACTTACGATAAAATCTATGTAATCCATAGGAAGATCGCCGGCGCATAATACGCAGCTTACATCATTGAATAATTCCTTAATTGCATAGTTATAGATAAAAGGATCTATCTGGTCTGAAACAATTAAGATTTTCATTGGCGTTACTTTGAGGCTTTGTCCAAAAGTTTTTCAAGCTGTTCCTTAGGAATAAGCTCACATGGACGGTTTTCTGCAACATTTGCAGCCGTTCTTGTAAAGCCTGAACTTGAACAGATAAAAGCTTTTGAACAGTTACGGGTTTTAATTTCGTCGATTGTTTTTCTTACGACAAAATCTTCAAGCGGATCTGTTTCTCTAAAGAATTTTACAAGGTAAGTCTGTTTTCTCATGCTGCGCCAGTCCGCATTTTTTGCTTCTGTTGCAACAATTTCGCAGCCCCATTTCTGCATAGAAGCCTGCTGTGCTTCAAGCCCCATTCCGGTAAGACAAGTCTTTTGACAGATCTTGATAAAGTTTTCTTCGGAACAGGTAAGATATTCTTTAAGGCTGTCATTTGCCTGAAGGTCTTTATATTCTGACAGCTTTGTAGCAACGTCACGGAATGAACGGTTTCTGGCATAAATATATTCCCAGTGCTCGATTGCTTTTTCAATCTTGCGGGTCTTTTCGTAGCAGCTAGCAAGGAAGTATCTTGCGTAAAGTGTTTCCGTTTTTTCTGCGTCCTTTGGAGATGCAATGGCGCGTTCAAAACAGTTGATGGCGTTGTCAAGGCTGTTTCCGGCCATGTAACAGGTTCCGCATTCAACAAGAGCCTTTTGTCTAAATTCTGGATCGCGGCCTGCTTTTTCAAAGGCCTTAACTGCACCAGGAAAGTCCTTGTTTTCTTTGAGGATTTTTCCAAGGTAATAGTATGAAGAAAATGTTTCCGGGCTTAGAGAAATTGCAAGATCAATTTCTTTTTTGGCATCCTGATACTGTTTTGCTCTGAAAAGTAAAAGGCCCATAGCCGCATGAGCCTTAACGTGGCGCTTGTTAAGCTTGATTGTCTTGTCATAAAATCCAAGGGCGCCGTCAGCTTTTCCTTTTGCGTCGTATATTTTTGCAACATTGTAAAAGTTTTCTGCATCGCGCGGATTGAGCTTTGTAAGCAAAAGGTACTGCTTTAATGCATCATCCGGCTGATTAAATTTTACGTAAAGCGGAGCAATTTCCTGACGGAATTCAAGCTCAGGAAGCTTTTCGTCAAAAACTGCATGCTGGTCAACATATTTTAATTCCATTAAGGCAAGCTCTGATTTATTGTCTTTGAGATATGCTTTGCCAAGGTAATAGTGTGCAAGATAATCCTGCGGATCCTTCTGGATCAATGCCTTTGCAAGTTTGATGGCAGCAGGAATTTTTCCCTGTTTAACGAGTCTTTGAAGTCCTTCGATTTTTTTAGGAGAAACAATAGACTTGATGACAAAAAAGAAAAGTAAACCAACGCCAGATGCAAGAAAAATTATAAACACAATTGAACCAATACTCATGATAAACTCCAGTGCCCCAATATCACTTTGTTTATATTCTATTGAAAGAAAAATATATTTATGAGATTATGTCATATATGAAAGGTTTTTACAAGAGACAAATATTGTGTTCGCTTTTTTTATTGTTTGCAGTATTAGCTTTTGCTCAGGAATTAACTCCCGGCGCAAAGCTTTTTATGCAGAATGAATATACTAAGGCGATTCCCGTTCTTGAAAATGAAATCAGGGGTGCAAATCCGGATCCAGAGCTGTATAACTATCTTGGACTTGCATATATGCAGTCAGGAAATTTTCAAAAGGCAGTCGATGCTTTTGAGCGCGGTTTGAACACGCTTGGAACAAACAAAAAGGTTTTATATTTTAATCAGGGAAACGCATATTATAAGCTTGGAAACTTTCAGAAGGCTGCAGATAGTTATTCCATGACAATTATTGCAGATCCTTCTTTTGCTAAACCATTGCTTAACCGTGCAAATACATATCTAAAACTGAACGACATAGATAAGTGTATGGCCGATTACGAAGCTTATCTTGCGCTTTGTCCGGATGATCCGCAGGCAGATAAAATCCGGCAGATTATGACACTTTTGTCCAAAGAAAAGGATTTGCGCTTTGCCGAAGAAAAACGCCGTCAGGAAGAAGCTGAACGCTTAAGGCTTGAAGAACAGCGGCTTGAACAGGCAAGAAAAGAGCAGGAACGCCTTGCTCAGGAAAAAAAGGCAGCGGAAGAAGAACGCAGAAGAAAGCTTCTTGAAGAGGTTGCAAATTCACTTAAAAATTCTTCAGATACAACCAATATGTCTGCTGGTGCTGAAGAGGTCTTAACTTATGATGATGAATCAGAGATTGACTGATATATAAAAATGGGAGGGCAAGATGGCAAAAACGACACAAAAGCCTCAGACTAAAAAAGTCACAAAAACAACTTCAAAGCCGGCTTCAAAATCAACCGGCACAACAAAAAAGAGTTCAGCTAAAACAGGTACTGCAGAAAAACGCACTGCTTCAAAGGCATCTGCAAAAAAAGCGGAAAAACCTGCTTCAAAATCAGCCGCTGCTAAAAAAACAGCGTCTGCAAAAAAGACTGCTTCTTCAAAGCCTGCTTCTGCTGGTACAAAGCGTGCTTCTTCAAAGCCTCAGCCTAAAAAGACTTTGCTTGATACTCAGATTGAACAGAGCAACAAGGAATTGTATGCGCTTCTTTCAAGTATACGTCAGGAAGCAGCTCCTGAAAAACCAGAGCCTGCTCCAAAAAGTAAAACACCATTTATTGTCGCCGCTCTAGCCGCAGTTATTGTAGTTCTTATATTGATTTTTTCTATACGCAGCTGTTCTTCAGCTTCGCATAGTCCTGAAAAAGAGCGTCAGAATACAATTGTCCTTGCAAAAAAGTACATGGACAAGGGTCAGTATGAATCTGCCATGGAGCTTTTGAACAAGCTCCTGATTGAAAACGCAGATGACAAGGAAATTGAAGAGCTTCTTGATCAGCTTATCGAACTTAAAAAGCAGAAGGATGCTCAAAGTGGTGTTACTGTAATAAACGGCTCAGGTTCGGGGCCTGGCTCGTATGACATAAACATTGACACAAGTTCTTTTACAGATGCGCTGAATAAGGCAAACGAAAGAAATCAGGAGGTTTTAAATAAACTTCTTGAAGCACAACGTCAGGATGAGCAGGAACGCCAGAGTCAGGCAAAGGCTCAGGAGCAGCAGCGCAAGGCCGAGGAAGCAAAACGCAAGGCTGAAGAAGAAGAACTTGCAAAGCAGAATAAAAAAAATGCAGAAAAGATTGCAAAAATCAACGACCTTATTACTCAGGCAAATGCAAGCCTTAACACAGGAAAAAATGCAGAGGCCATAAAGAAATACCAGGAAGCCTTAAAGCTTTTGCCTATTGAACAGGGCGAGCCGAAATTTTCAGCTTCAAAATTTTCTGAAATTGCTTCAAATCTTTATGATGCCGCAGAGCGCGAAAAGAGTGCTTCTGAAAGAACTGCTTTAATGACAAATGCTGTAACTTATGCGCAAAAGGCAATCGAAAAAGATCCTGGCAATGCAAAGGCTCATTTTATTCTTGCAATGAATGCAGAACAGAATAACAATGCCGAACTTGCAGAAAAAGAGCTTGAACTGGCTGTAAAAAATGATCCTTCAAATTACATTTATTATTACTATCTTGGCCGCCGCCAGCAGCTTAATAAAAAATACTCTCAGGCACGTGCCTCGTATACTTCTGCAATCAAGATAAATCCAAATTTTGATTCAGCTCATTTTAATCTTGGAATTACCTGTAACAGGCTCAATCTTTCAAAGGACGCGCTTTCGGCTTTTAGAAAAGCCTATGCGGTTAATCCTCAGCATTCAAAGGCCTATCTTGAAGAAGCCCGCCTTTTAAGCCGCGTGTTTAAAGATTACGATGGGGCAACTGCTTCTTACAATAAAGTACTTTCGATTGAGCCTGATAATATGAATGCCCTTAAGGAATGCGGTTCGGTTTATGCCGAAAGCGGAAATTATGCAAAGGCCGAAAGCTATTTTAGGCGCGCTCTTGCAAAGCTTGGAACAACACAGGATCCGATGACTTATTATAACCTTTCGACTGTTTTATATAACCAGAATAAGGCAGAAGAAGCAGTTAAATACGCAAAAGAAGCTTACGATACAAAGGATTCTCTCAGGTCAAATACGGAAAAGGCAATGGTTGTATATAACTATGCGCTTATAACAGAAAAGTCCGGAAATCAAAACGATGCAATTCCTCTGTATAAAGAAGTTCTGACATTAAATCCTAATCATACAAAGTCAAAAACAAACCTTGGAATCATGTTTATGGAAATGAATCCTCCTGATGTCAATATGGCTTTGCAGTTTTTGGAAAGTGCTTATCAGGAAGATAAAAAAAGCTTTGAAGTAAGTAATAACCTTGGAAACGCTTATCTTTTGAAAAAGGATTATTCAAAGGCAATAAACTGTTACCTGAACGCTTCAAGACTTAAGCCAAAGGATGTAACGGTAAAAGAAAACCTTGCAAAAGCCTATGCCGAAGCCGGGCAGAATGACAATGCAAAAGAGACCTACAAAGAGGTTCTTAATATGAACCCACAGAATTATGACGCTTATATCGAAATAGCAAAAGTCTGTATTGCCTTAAAAGATACTATAAGTGCAGAAGGCTATCTTACAGCCTTACAGAATAAAAAGCCTGAATATCGTATAAGCGAAGTAAAGGCTCTCTTAGAGGCTGTAAAAAACTGATAAAAACACAAAACGCCGGCGATATTCAAAAGCCGGCATTTTTTTTACTATTCTGTGCGGCGGACCAGCTCAAAAAGCTTTTCCTTGGTGATGGCTGTCCATACAGGACGGCCGTGCGGACAGTGCGGATCCGGGAGTTCAAGCGCTTTTAGGGCAAGTTCCATCGCCGTTTTATCATCAAGGTATGTGCCGTCTTTTACTGCCGCTTTGCAGGCAGTCATTGCGGCAATACTGTCAAGAATTTTTTCCGGGCTGTGACGCTGTTCAAGTACAAGGCGCTCAAATTCGAGAGCACTTCCTTTCCAGCGTTCATTGATGGCAGTAACCTGCCACTTTCCGCTGCCCATGTTTTCAAGCACAAAGCCTGTTCTCTCAAGAGTCTCTTTGATTGACTCAAGGTATTCATCGTCCTGTTCACTTTGAGTTTCAATCTCATAAGGAATTAGTAGCTTTTGCGGCTTTGACGGGCCTGTCATAATCAAATCGTATAAAATGCGCTCGTGTGCCGCATGCTGGTCAATAAGATAGAGCGTATTGTCTTTTTCAAGAATGATAAAAACTCCGAGCGCCGTTCCGTGGCAAACTGGCTCTGTACCGGTTATAACAGTTCCTGGAGAACGCGTTATTGTCTGAAGCGGAGATGAAGTCGGGTAGGAATTAAGCTCCTCGTCGCCTGATGCAAGGTTTGCAAGATGCTCTGCGTAAGATGAATCTGCGGAAGGCGAGCGCGAGCCCGTCATCGAGGAACGCGAGTTCAGCATTCTTGAACGCATATCTGAACCCGCAGAATCTAATGGGCGCCTCAACCCGCCCGAGCTGCCCGGACCGTCCGAACTGCCATAAGAAGGCTCAGCCAGCGCAATATCAGAATACATGCTGTCAGAATGCGGACTATATGATTGCGCGCGCGGGCTTTCAAAACCTTCAGTCGAAAAAGTATTTTCGTAGTAAGAAGAATCAAGTTCAGGCTTAATTGCCTTAAGACAATTATCCTTAAAAAAGTTTCTTGTCGTTAAGCTTACGCTGTGATGAAGTTCACTTATATCTTTAAATCGTACTTCTTTTTTTGCAGGGTGAATGTTAAAGTCAACCAGATTTGAGTCAATCGTAATAAAAAGGCATGCAACAGGATGCGTTCCATTAGGAAAATACCCCTGACAGCCATATTCAATTGCCTGCATAAGTGAGTATTCGTTAATCTTTCTGTTATTTACATAAATCGAAAGCTCTTTTCTGTCATTGCGGTAGACAGACGGCTCGCCGATAATCAGCGTGTAATTCCAGGAAGAATCGGAAGCCCTGTTCTGTATTGTATAGAATAAGTCCTTTTGATTTGATTTTTCTGTTGCCGCAATGTAGCGGTCTTTAAGCGATTCTTCCTTAGGGAGATTTATTTTAAGCTCATTGTCGGCATAAAACTGAAATTCGCGGTCAAAAAAGGGCAGTGCTTTTTCGATGAACATATTTGAGCACATTTTGCCTTCGGATGCGGGGCGTTTTAAAAACATGCGGCGAGCCGGAAAGTTCTTAAAAAGATTTTCGGATTGAACGATAGAGCCCTGTACGTTTTGTGCCGGGGTTATTTTATTTGGATCTGTTACGTTTGCTTCAAGCTTGTAATTACCGGAGCGGATTTCTAGGTGCGAGACAGAAGCAATAGAACAGAGTGCTTCACCGCGAAACCCAAGGGTCGAAAGATTTAATAAGTCAGTTTCAGTTGAAATTTTACTTGTCGCATGCGAGGTTGCCGCGATTTCAAAATCTTCTTTTGACATGCCTGAACCGTTATCAATTACGCGGATTTTATCAATTCCGCCGCCGTAAATTTCTACAGTAATACTGTCAGCACCAGAGTCAATTGCATTGTCCATAAGCTCTCGGACAATGGCGTTAGGTCTGTCGATTACTTCACCGGCTGCAATCTTTCGGGCAACCTCAGGCGGCAGTATTCTTACGGGGCGGCTTTGGCTCATTGTCTTGTTCCTTTTTCAGGGGCGCCGCTTGAACCTGTTGCAAAGTCAGCATCAGAAAAAAGATCAAGCTCTGGAGTCGTACTTGAGTCAGGAGCCGGCTGGTTCATAAGAATCTGGATTTTGCCTTCGATACGGTCAATTTCCTTTTCCATTCCCTTTGCAAGCTGAATTCCTTCTTCAAAAGAAGAAAGGGCTTCTTCAAGAGAGATTTCTTTACTTTTGATTTTTTCTGTTATTTCTTCAAGGCGTTCAAGATTTTTTTCAAAGTTTTTCATTTATGGCTCCTCCAGTGACAGTTGCTGTAATCTTTCCGTTTGCAGGAATTATTTCTATTTCTGCGCCTACGCTTGTATCAGAAATTCCGCGGATAATCTTTCCGGTATTTTTATCGCGTACCATCGAATATCCTTTTGCAAGAATTAAATTTGGGTTTGAAGCTTCAAGAATATTCTGCATTTTTTCTATGTGAATTCGAAGCTCTTTTAAGCGTTCACTCATGCTGTTAAGCAGATCTTCTTTTAAAGTATCAAAACGATACAAAAGCGGCTGTTCTATATTGCGAAAGCGGTTTTCCATATTTTCCGGTGAAAACTGCTTTACCATAAGCTTTACGTTTTCTACGCGCGACTTGATTGCAGTATAAATTTCATTCTGCTTGTTCTGAAGATAGGCGATAACCTCGCTTTTTACCGGAGTACAAAGCTCAGCGGCAGCAGAAGGGGTTGGCGCGCGCTTGTCAGCTGCAAAGTCGCACAATGCCCAGTCAATTTCATGTCCTACAGCAGAGATTACAGGAATTTCTGAGGCAGCGACTGCCCGGACAACAGATTCCTCGCTGAACGGTAAAAGGTCTTCCAAAGAGCCGCCCCCGCGACCTACGATAAGAACATCGCACATCTTAAACTTATTGGCAGTCTGAATTTGAGAGACGATAGAAGGTGCGGCACTTTCGCCCTGAACGATTGCAGGAAAGATTGTAATGCCGGTTGTCGGATTACGGCGGCGGATAATCTGCATGATGTCGCGGAGGGCGGCTCCCGTTGAACTTGTTACAACACCGACAGTCTTAGGAAAAATCGGAAGCGGTTTTTTGCGGTTTTCGTCAAAGAGGCCCTCAGCTGCAAGCGCGCGCTTTCTCTGTTCCAGCATCAAAAGGATATTACCTTCTCCTGCAAGTTCCATTGAAGAAATCGTAATCGAATAAGAGCCGCGAGGCTCATAAAGCGAAATTGAGCCCCTTACGCGTACAAACATTCCGTCTTTTGGAGCAAAAGTAAGACTCTGCGCTTTAAAACGGAACATTATTGCATTAATCTGCGAAGTTTTGTCTTTTAAGAGAAAATAAAGATGCCCGCCGGATGGCTTAAAGTTTGAAATTTCACCTTCAAGCACAATAGAAGAAAAAGGCGGTTCAATTATACCTTTTATAAGTGAATTTAATTGTGAAACAGTAAAAACAGTATCTTTTGGAAAGAACGGTGCATCCATAGCTTTGATTTTATACAATACAATTAACTTATTCAACAGAAAATCCGATATTTGAAAAGATGAAAAGTCTAATTATTTTATTTGCCGGAAATTCCGGAGATTTTAGTTTTGAAAATACATTTGGCGGAAAATCTGCCTTTTATAAAACGCTTGAATGGGCAAAAAATGTCGGTCCTGAATGTGGAATTACCGTTTTGGCGACAGAAAAAGAAAAGTCTTTAGTTACTCAGCAGTTTGAAAGTTTTAAAAGTGAATTTTCGTACAGCGCTAAATTCAGCATAAAGCTTGAAGAAAACTGGACAAACGAAAAATTATTCAGTTTGCTGACAGAGTGTGCAGAAGAAAGTGGCTGTGATTACGTTTTTTATTCAAGTGCATTTTGTCCGTTTTTAAATATTGAATTGACTAAAAAATTAATAAGCACTCATGAAGAATATAAAAGTGAATATTGTTTTGCAGACGGCTATCCTTATGGTGTTAGTCCTGAAATTTTGGACAAGGGACTTTGTAAAATTTTAAGTGAACTTATTAAATCAAAGGATGAACTTAAAAATGCGCCGGTTACAAAGGATTCTGTTTTTGATCTGATGAAAACAGACATAAACTCTTTTGAAATTGAAACTGAAATTTCAGAAATTGACTGGCGCCTTTACAGATTCAGTTTTTGTTCTGATAAAAAAGAAAATCATCTGCTTTGTAAAGCGCTTTATGATTTGTATTCAGAAAATCCAGAAGCTGCGGTCGGTTCGGAAAGTTTGGGTGCTGATGCTGCAGCCTGCAATGTAGCATGCTGTGATGTGCAGAAATTAATTTCGCTTGCGGCAAATAATGTTAAGACATTAAAAACAATTCCGGCCTTTTTTAATATTCAGATTACAGGTGAATATAAATCGGACAGTCCGTTCTGTGCATACACGCTTTACAAGGACAAACTTGACCAGAGCAAAAAAGCGCCGATGGGCCTTGAAAACTTTAAGGCCCTTGTAAAAAATATTGCAGATTTTAATCCTGATGCGGTTGTAAGTCTTTCTTTATGGGGCGAGTGTCTTTTGCATCCGGATTTTTTTGAAATGGCAAAGGAAGTTTTATCTTATCCGGGTTTAAGTCTTTTAGTCGAAACTTCGGGCTTTGATTTTGGAACAGAAGGAATTGCTGAAAAACTTGAGTCGCTTTCTGTTATTGCAAAAAATGCAGGGCTTCGTAAAAACGGGTATCCTGCCTTAATCTGGATTGTT
The DNA here is from genome assembly GCA_024691105.1 of Treponema sp. GTDB lineage: Bacteria > Spirochaetota > Spirochaetia > Treponematales > Treponemataceae > Treponema_D. Next base: position 34,610 of record JAILNY010000003.1, read on the forward strand.
TATATAGATGCAATGAGTCAGAATGCTTATCAATTGATTCATCCGGGGCAGAATCTGGAGCGCGCAAATGCCAGCTTAAAATTACTGAATAATCTTTTTCCAGATTCAACTTACGCACAGTTTTTGCGCGTAAATCAAAACGAAGACGAACTTGAATCGTTTTTCAGAACTTACAAGGAAAAAGATTATTTATCCGGCGGCAGGTTCATTATTCAAAAATATGATAATTTCTGCGGAGAGCTTCCGGATTATAAAGTGGCAGATCTTTCGCCGATTGACCGCCTGCCGTGCTGGCATTTGCGCCGCGATATGAACATCCTTTGTAACGGCGATGTTCCGGTTTGCAAAAATATGTCATTTGAAGCTCCTGTCGGAAACGTATTTACTCAGGGACTTAAAGAAATCTGGTCTGGAATGAATGCTGTTCTTTCAGAGCAGATCGAAAAAAAATATTGTAAAGGATGTTCTAACTGCGATGAATTCTATACCTTTAATTTTTAATGAACGCCAGATAAATAGAACTGTTCTCGGTGGAACAAAAGGTTCTGTAAAAGGAAAGATGCCTGTTTCTGTTATTTTATTAAACAGCGGCGGCAATCATCTTCGCATTCAGAATCTTGAAAATCTTCAGAACTGCGGATTTGAAGACATAATTTCAATGGAAACAAATTCTGAAAATTATAATCTTGAAGATTTTGTTAATAAATTTCCTTCGGCAAAATTTATTATTCCTCAGGAAAAAGTTACTGCCGGTGATTTAATAAATATTGGAATGGCAGAGTGCGAATCTGAATATGTTCTTGTATTGCGTGATACTTTGCAGATTTCTTCTTTTGTTGTTTTGCCGAATGCGGCGCAAAAGCTTGCAGAAAAGCAGAATTATTGTTATGTTCCGCGTCTTGTAATTGACAAAAATCAGCCGCTTTCAACTAATTTTATTCCGTTTGTTCAAAAGGGTGTTTTTAAAGTTGAATCGACTTTGAACGCGTCAGATTCAATTCCAACACTTTATCCTCTTGATTTTATCGGAATGTATAACCGCAAAAAATTTATTCAGCTTGGCGGATTTGATTATACAATCGAAAGTCCGTACTGGCAGAATCTTGATTTAGCATTCAGAGCATGGCTTTGGGGCGAAAAGATTTTAAGTACGACAAGTTTTCAGCTTTCGTATCTTGAAAACGGACCTGTCGAAGATACTACAAGTAATTTAAGTCAGTTCAGATTTTATCTTAAAAATCTGGCTCCGGTTTTCAGACTTGATCATGGCGAAATTCCAAAGACTGCGTTTTTGAGGACAATGTTCCGTTCTGCGTGCGGCTTTGTAGAAACTTTAAATCAATTTTCAGATGCTCGGGAGTGGGTTTTAACAAATCAATACAGGTTTAAAACTGATGCCGCAGGTCTTATCAGCGGCTGGGGAGTTGAAAAATGAAAACCGTCGTAATTGTACAATGCCGTTTATCTTCGACGAGGCTTCCTAACAAGGCTTTGTATATGCTTGACGACCTTCCTCTTGTTGCATGGACTTTGCGCGCAATGAAGCAGGTAAAAGCAGATGACTATTTTGTTGCCTGCGATTTTGATTCAGAAAGTAAGCTTAAGTCTGTTGTAAAAGAAAGCGATTTTAAGCTTTTTACCGGCCCAAAGGATGATGTGCTTGAGCGCTTTTGTAAGCTTATTAAACAGGAAGATGCTGATATTGTTGTGCGCGCAACCGCTGATAATCCGTTTTTGTTTTATGAAGCGGCTCAGGAACTTCTTGATCTTTACAAAAAAGACTATTACGGAAAAGCAGATTATATAACGTTTACGGGACTTCCTCATGGTTCAGGAATTGAAATTTTTAACGGCAAATCGCTTTTAAAAGCTAAGACGTTAACAAATCTTGTTTACGATCATGAACATGTAGGGCCAGCTCTTTATAATCATCCGGAAAACTTTAATTCGGTATTTTTGCCGTCTCCTGCAAAGTATAATTTTCCTCAGTACAGAACAACGGTTGACACTTATGCAGATTATATCCGCGCCTGTGATGTAATTGATTTTCTTGTTAAAAAGAATGTCTGTCCGCCGTACAAGACATCTGATGTGATTTGTGCACTTGAGGAACCGACTGTTGCAAAAAAGATTCTTTATATTCCAAGTGTAAAGACAGGGCAGGGAACTGGACACTTCAGACGCTGTCTTGAGCTTGCAAAAAAGACAAACGGCTGTATATATATCAGCGAAGAACGCGATAAAGACAGAATCAAATATGACAGTCTTCTTGATGGCTTTGATAAAAAAAGAATTATTACAAAACTGCCTCTAAAAAATGAATATGACTTTGTTGTCTGCGATATGTTTGAACTGACAAAAAAGCAGTCAAAAACTTTCTGTCAGCTTGGAAACACTCTCTTTATCGATGAAGGCAGCAAAAACCTTTCGGACGCTGATTATGTTCTGGATGTTATTCCGTCATACGATAAATTCCGTAACGTCAATTTATTAAATCCGTTTTTTATTCCGGGTCCGGAAAATAAAAAAGATTCCTTTCCTGCAAACGATGCGATTAAAAAAGTTTTAATCTGCTTTGGCGGCGAAGATCCTGCAAACCTTACAGGTCTTACAGTTCAGCTTTGTTTAAAACTTGGATTTTATGTAACTGCAATTTTTTCGGATGCTTCTAAAACATACCGTGAACTCTTTGATGGAGTTCCTCCTTTTGTTTTAGAATCAAATCTAAGACGAGAAACTCATATCGACAATTTAAAAGAACATCTTGCTGAATACGATTTAGTTATCACGCATTACGGCTTTACTGCCTTTGAATGTCTTTATGCAAATACACCGGTTCTTTTAGTTGCAACGTCGCCGCTTCATAAAAAACTTTCGGATTCTTATGGTTTTAAATGTCTTACAAAACAGAACTTAAATTTAAAATCTTTGCAAAAGGCTTTAGCAGACAAAAATCTTTTAAAGCCTCAGGGCTTTGATTCAAGATTTGCATCTGTTAGTAACGTTCAAAATAATTTAAGCCGCTTTGTAGTAAATTTAACTTCTGCATCAAAATATAACTGTCCGATCTGTAAAAGTTCCGGTGGAAAAATTGCTGCGCGTACTTTGCATCACACTTTTAGAAAATGTTCTGACTGCGGAATGATTTACATTTCTTTTTCTGATGACAGCGAATCTGTAAAATACGAAAAAGCATATTTTGCAGAAGAATATAAAAAACAGTACGGCCGGACATATTTAGAAGATTTTGAATCAATAAAAAAAAGCTGCGTGTCACGTGTAAAAAATATCGCAGATGTTGCAGGCTGCAAAATCAACGGTCAGACTGTTCTTGATATAGGCTGTGCTTATGGACCATTTTTGTCTGCCTGTAAAGATGCAGGACTTGTTCCGTTTGGAAGTGATATTGCCGTTGATGCTGTAAATTATGTCTGTAATGAATTAAAGATAAAGGCTGTGAATGCTTCGTTTGCAGAGCTTGATTTACAAAAAGAGTTTGGAGTTGAAAAACTTGATATTGTGACAATGTGGTACGTAATTGAACACATCCGCGATTTGGATTCAACTCTAAAAAGTATTAACACAATGTTAAAAGAAGGCGGAATTTTTGCTTTTTCAACACCAAATGCAGCAGGCCTTTCTCGAAAGATAAATAAGCAGCAGTTTTTTGAACAGAGTCCTAAAGATCATTATTCTCTCTGGGAACTGCCGGAAACTCAAAACTATCTTAAACGCTTTGGCTTTGAAGTCTGCAAAATTGCAGCATCCGGCGTACATCCTGAACGACTTCCGTTTATAAAAAAGCATAATATTTCTCAAAAAAGTATAATTTTTAAGCTTGCAAAATTCCTCATAAAAGCCTTTAAAATTGGCGATACTTATGAAGTGTATTGTAAAAAAATCCGCAATACAGATGATGGAACTATAAATGAGCAGTAAGTCAATTTTAATTTTGGGCGCAGGTCTTATGCAAAAGCCTGCAATAGAAAGCGCAAAGTCTCTTGGTTTAAAAGTATTTGTTATTGATGCAAATCCAAATGCGGTTTGTGTTCCTTTAGCGGATGAATTTAAGCAGATTGATTTAAAGGCTCGCGAAAAGATTGCCGAATACGCTGTTGAATTAAAACAGAAAGAAAATCTTGTAAGTATTTTTACCGCAGGAACAGATTTTTCTGCGTCGGTTTCTTATGCATCAGAAAAGACAGGACTTTTGTCTCATTCTTTTGAAGCCGCTCTTAACGCCAGCGACAAGTCAAGAATGCGCTCCTGTTTTAAAAAGGAAAATGTTCCCTCACCGGATTTTGTTACAATAAATAAATCTCAGATTTGCGAAAGCCTTACTCACGATTTTGTCACTTCTTTGCAATATCCGCTTGTAGTAAAGCCGGTTGACAATATGGGCGCCCGCGGCTGCCGCATGATCCGTAACAAAAGCGAATTATTATTCAGTATCGAAGATGCTGTGCGTAATTCCAGAAGCGGTAACTGTATTCTTGAAGACTACATGGAAGGTCCTGAATTTTCAATTGATGCTCTTATCTATGACGGGACAATGACAATTACAGGTTTTGCAGACCGCCATATTTATTTTCCACCGTATTTTATAGAAACCGGCCACACAATGCCGACTGCAATAAGCGGTTCTCAGTATAATGAACTTATCCAGACCTTTGCCCGTGGTGCGTATGCCCTTGGACTTACGCGAGGCGCTGCAAAGGCTGACATCAAATATACAAAAGATGGTCCAATGGTTGGCGAAATTGCCGCACGACTTTCAGGTGGTTATATGTCTGGCTGGACTTTCCCGTATTCTTCTGACCTTAATCTTACAAAGGCTGCAATTCAGATTGCGTGCGGCGATGCTCCATCAGAGCTTGAGTCAATGCGTAAGAGTCTTGAGATTGACGCTCCTTACAAAATGTATAACGTGCCTTCTGTAAAGTGCAGCGCCGAGCGTGCCTGGATTTCGATTCCGGGGGTTGTTAAAAAGATTTACGGACTTGACTCTTGTGGCGTTGCAGCAGGCGACTCATGTATTGAAGGAAGTGAGGTTAGGGATATTCTTCCCCGCGTAAAAGAAGGCGATAAGGTTGTGTTCCCACGCAACAATGTAGAAAAATGCGGCAACGTAATCGCAGTTGCCAAGACACGTGATGCTGCCGTTTTAACTGCAGAAAATTTTATCAAAAATATTACATTAGAGCTTGAAAGCGGCAACAAAGAAACTCAGTATTTTCTTGATGGAAAAAAACTCAAACACGAAGACGGATTTGCGCCTTTAGCTTTTGAACTTCCTTTGCAGGTTGTTTCAGCTCTAAAAAAAGAGCTCGATGAAAAAAAGAAAAAAATTCCGGCAGGTGAAAGTGTTCTTAATTATATTCCTTCTTCATTAAACAAAGATGAAGTTTTAAATATTAAAGACTGGAATCATCTTTCGCTTAAAGAAACTCTAAAAAAATTTGACTTACTTAAACCTGAACATAAAGCAATTGATTATAAAAAATTCTGGACATATTTAATTCGTGGTGGAATACAAGGTGCACTTTATGCAGAAAATTAAAAATATCATTTTATTCAGTTCAATATTTCTCTTTTTTAATACCTTCATTTTTGCTTCTGCAACTCCGGATAAAAATCTGATTGATGCGGCCTGCAAAAATGGAATAACCGTATACTGGGATTCTCTTTCAAATACCGGAATCCTGGAGAAGAACGGACAGCAGATTACCTTTAAGCCTGAGCAGAATTTTGTCTTAATGAACAGCACGACTGTTTCGTATATTGATGCTCCAAAAAATGAAAACGGTACATTAAAAGTAACTGACGGTTTTTTGCGTGACATCGAAGATTTTTTTGCAAAGGAACAGGAAAATTCCTCTGGTCTTAAAATTGGTGTAATCATCATTGATCCGGGCCACGGTGGAAAAGACCCGGGCGCAAGTATGACTCATAAAATCAACGGAAAAAATATTACTGTAAGAGAAAAAGACGTAAATCTTACTGTCGGTAATATGCTTGCTTCAATGCTTACTAAGGCTTATCCTGACAAGCGCATTATCATGACTCGTTCGACCGATGTCTTTTTGACTTTGCAGGAACGAACCGAAATTGCTAATTCCGTTAAGCTTAAAGAGAACGAAGCCGTTCTTTATATTTCTGTTCACGTAAATGCTTCTCTTGATAAAAAAGCAAAGGGCTACGAAGTCTGGTATCTTACACCAGGTTACAGAAGAACGGTTGTCGACAAAAATGTAAACGATAATCCTCAGGTTCGAAATATCTTAAATTCGATGATGGAAGAAGAATATACAACAGAAAGTATTCTTATTGCAAAGTTTATTATGGACGGACTTAATTCGCAGATTGGTTCAAAATCTCAGTCGCGCGGAATAAAGGCAGAAGAGTGGTTTGTCGTTAAAAATTCCAAAATGCCTAGCGTTCTGATTGAGCTTGGATTTTTGACAAATGCAGAAGAAGCTGCAAATCTTAATGATCGTGCATACTTGCAAAAGTCTGCCTTAGGAATATATAATGGAATATCTGCGTTTGTAACGCATTTTGAGCGTTCGCGCGGATTTACAGGAACAAAATAATGAGTGTATTAAAATTAAAAAATATTCAGTATGAAAAAAAAGAAGTAAAGATTTGTCTTTTTGCTTTGTGTGTTATTCTCCTTATATCTGCTGCTGCTTGGCTTTTGTCTAAGCCTGGCAAGAGATATAATTTCTGTTTTGAATCTGCTGATACAGGAATGGTTGCAGTAGAGTACAGATATCTTCCACACAAGGGCTATCCTGAAAACGTTCTCCAGTATGCGGATGAACTTGTTATCGGCCCTAAGACAGAACGCTATCGTCTGCTTTTTTCTTCGGGAACGTATTTTGTATCAAGGTTTGTAAGAAACGATGTTTTGTACGTAAACCTTTCTGCAGACGTTCTTGATATGTCAGGAAGCTGTTCAGACATTAAAACTGGTATTGATTTATTCAAAAAGAATATTCTTAATACATTCGGAAAAATTAAGGCTGTTGAGATGTACATTGATAATAAGAGCATCTATACGGTGACGGATGAAGACGTTAAAAATTAAAAAAAAACGTTGACAAAACTCACTTGTTATAAGATACTATTATTAAAATAACAAGGCTACATCTAATAGTTATATTAAAAAGGAGTTTCTAAATGAAGAGAACTTTGACTTTATTGGCATCAGTATTGTTGCTCGCTGGTTCTTTATCTTTTGCTGACGAAGCTATGTTGATTGACTTTACACAGCTCGAAGCAGATTGTGTTAAAGACGAAGACACAGGTAAGAATACACAGAACAAACATACTGTAATGGATTTCTCTGTTGCTGCAGGTGCTACATTCACTGAAGAACAGAAAGGACTTATGAAGACATCTTTGGCATTGCCTGAGTGGGAAATTGACCTTAACTCTTCTGCACGCAATGTTGGAAGTCTTGCAGAGTCAAAAGTAGTTGCTGCTCCGGTAAAAGACAGCGCAAAAGTACCATTTGCTGGTAAGAACGTAATGGGTGTACGTGTAATATTCCCATCTATCGCTGCTAACGCAAATGCAAAAATTGTACCTCCTTTTGATATTCCTGCATATGAACCATTGGCTGACGCTGATGATGATGGTAAGCGTGCAGAACCAACTGACGAACAGAAAGCAAGTGGAAAAACACTTTTCGAAGACGGATATGGTGTTGTAAAAAATGTTGGAACAGTTAAATCAATTGCTGTAACAACAATGGGTATGAACTATCCACATGGATTGTATGTATTACTCAAGGACAACGACAATGTTGAACGCCGCTATTTCATGGGTTACCTTGCATTTGACGGTTGGAAGACATTGATCTGGAACAACCCACAGTACATTTCTGAAATCCGCCAGCGCGAAATTCGTGTATATCCAATCTATCCACGTGGACTTCCATTTGTTAAGTTCTCTGGATTCCAGATTACACGTGATGCAGCTCACATTGGTGACAACTACATCGGATACTTCAAAGATGTAAAGATCATTTACGACAAAGCACTTCTTACATCTGACCGTGACATCGCTGATGAAGACCTCTGGGGAATCATCACAAAGAAAGAAAATGCACGTCAGTATGCTGAAATGCAGCGCTTTGGTAATACACAGGTTAACCGCTACCTCGAAAAGAAAAAGATGGCTACTGAAACAGAATTCTCTGACAGCTTAGGCGACGGAGCTTCTGCTCAGAAGAACGGCGGACAGGCAACTAACTAATAGTTAGAATGACTGAAAAAAAGACGCTTCTATGAAGCGTCTTTTTTTTTCAAAGTGGTTTTGGAGTTTAAAGTGTCTTCGGTTATTAAGGTTCCTGGAAAAGAACAGATTAAAGAAAATTATGAAAAATATCGGACTCTTTTTTCTGTAATTTTAAAAAATATTCTTGCAAAAATTACAGAGGATATTTCATTAAATCCAAAGCCGGTTTATAAATCCCGCATTAAATCGTTTGACAGTTATTATTCAAAATTACTACGATTAAAACCAAAAGAAGCATCAGAAAAAGATTCTCTTGTCTCTCTTACAGATATGATGGGAATCCGTGTTGTATGTGCCTTTTTGGAAGATATTTCAACTGTAGAAAATCAAATTAAAAAAAAGTATCTGGTTAAAGAAATTGAGCATAAAGGCTCGCTTCAGAGTGTAAGGGAATTTGGATATGAGTCAACTCATATTTTGATTTCAATTCCTCAGGAATGTCTTAATGTTGACGAGATCAAAGATGAAGAAATAAAAAATCTTCCTCTCCCGGAAAATCTTGTCTGCGAAATTCAGGTAAGAACAATTTTACAGGATGCCTGGGCCGAAGTAGAACATGAATTAATTTATAAAACAGAATTCACTCCGTTTGATGCGCCTTTGAGACGAAAAATGGCTTCGGTAAATGCAAGCCTTAATCTTGCGGATATTATCTTTCAGGAAATCCGCGATTACCAGACAAAGCTTCAGCGCGAGGTAGAAGAGCGTCGTACATCGTTCTACGAACAGGCTGACTTTGTAACTGATTCAGAAAATAAAGATCTTCAGCTTAAAAAGAGCGAAGAGACCAAAGATATAAATCGAGTTTCTCCTTATGTTCATGGAACAATCGATGATATGATTCTTGCGGCAATTCATGCGCACAATAATGGAAATATTCCTGAAGCGATAAAAATTTATACGGAGATTCTTGATAACGAAAATGCAAATGACAGCAATGTGCTTTCTGTAATTCACAAACATCGTGGAATGGCATATTTTGCAGAGAACGAATATAAAGAAGCACTTGCAGATTTTAAGAAGAGCAGTGAATATGATCCAAAGAGCTTCCGCTCGATTTATTATGAAGGAATCGTTTACAGCGTAATGGGCGATACGGATGCGGCAATTGAATGTTTTAACCGTTCTCTAGAAATAAACGAGTTCCAGTCTCATGCGTTGTTCCGCCGAGCTCTTGCTTATTACAATAAGCAGGAATATCAGAATGCATTGACAGATTTAAACGCGGCAGAAAGCCTTGGTTTAAAGTCTGGAGAATGCGCTGCGCTTCATAAAAAGCTTGTCGAAAAGTTTGAAATGGGAATGTAGGTGCTGTTTTTTGTAAAAACAGAAAAAAATAATTTTTGATAAAATAATGAATTTTGACTTGACACAAAAGTTCATATTTGTTATATTACCAAAGTCAGCGACAAACTGACGTGTATGTCTCCTTCGTCTAGTGGTTAGGACATCGGGTTTTCATCCCGACAACAGCAGTTCAATTCTGCTAGGAGATGTAAAAAGCCTGCTAAAAAGCAGGCTTTTTTTTTAGGACTTGGAGTCCGTCTTATTGCAGGAGGGGAAACTGTATGTCAGACGAAGATTCATCTGAATATAAAGTCACACATCTTTTAAGTCCTCATGATACGTCTCTGTATCTTTCTAAAGAAGGCCCTCTTGCAAAAATTTCAAAGGATTTTGAAGAACGCAAAAGTCAGATTGAACTTTTGACCGAAATTACAGAAGCCTTTAATGCAAATTATATTACTGCTTACGAAGCCGGAACAGGTGTCGGAAAATCCTTTGCTTATTTAATTCCTTCGATGTTGTGGTCTCTTGCAAATCAGGAAAAGGTTGTAATTTCTACCGGAACAATTAACCTTCAGCAGCAGTTGTCTCAAAAAGATATTCCTGCGGCTGAAAAAATAATCGGCAAAAAAGTAAAAGCAATTTTACTTAAGGGACGCCAGAATTTTATCTGCCGACGCCGAATGAATGATTTGTCTTCTGAACGCGATTTATTTGATACTGAGCTTCAGACGCTGGACAGAATTGCTGAATGGGTAAAAACTACATCGACCGGCTCAAGAAGCGAAGTGACTTTTGAAGTATCGGATAATCTCTGGGCCAGAGTCAATTCTGAAAGTGATGCCTGTATGGGCTTAAGATGTCCGTTTAGAGAAAAGTGCTTTGTGATGAAAGTTCGTGACGAAGCCGAAAGCGCCGATATTCTTGTTGTCAATCATCATCTTTTGTTTGCAGATATTGAAGCGCGGATGAACGGAGCGGGGTACGAAGATCAGGCGGTTTTGCCGGCATACAAAAGAATCGTATTTGACGAAGCGCATGGAATAGAAAGTGCGGCTACAAGTTTTTTCAGTACAAGCGTAAACCGCTTTGCAATTTTAAAAAAGCTTAATTTACTTTACCGTCAGAGAAAATCTACGATTGCAGGATATATTTTTACATTACAGGCAATGTCAAATTGCCCTGATGAAACAGAACATATTTCTTCTGCAATATCTGAAATAAAAAATAATATAATGAATCTTGAAATTGCGTCTCTTGATTTGCTGCATGATGAATATTCTATGAAGATAGATTCAAGGACGCAGCAGAAGTTTCAGCCGGTAATTTCACTTCTTTTGACATTGGGAAACAGTCTGATGTCTTTTACTGGAATTATCCGTCAGATTATGGAAGGCATTGATGAAGATAACCATACAGAAGGTGCATACTGGGAGACAAAATCAATTCTTCGTCATCTTGAAGATATTGCCTGTGCCTGTAAAAATTTTTCTGTATGGGAAGAAAAAAACGAAACCGTTTTCTGGATTCAAAAACAGCGGCTTAATGTTCAGGGTGAATCAGAAAATCCGTATTACGTAACTTTCACTCAAACACCTCTTGATATTTCTAAGATGATGAATGCCGGTGTCTATGAACCAATGGCAAGCGTTGTTCATACTTCTGCGACGCTGCAGATAAATAATACCTTTGATTTTTTTCTGCGTCGTACCGGAATTTCTTATGCAGATAAAGACCGCGTAAAAACCGGTTTTTTTGCATCACCTTTTCCGTATAAGGAAAACGTTCTTCTTGCGGTTCCTGATGATATTCCATTTCCTCAAAGCCTTGATTATCAGAGTTATGTTAATAAATCGATTTTAAAGCTTGTAAAGGCTTCTGGCGGAAGAACTCTGGTTTTGTTTACTTCTTATGAATCCATGAAAGCGGCGTACTCTGCGACAAAGACTTACATAAGTGATATGGGAATTGAACTTTTTAAGCAGGGGGATGATGACAGATTCCGGCTTTTGGATAGATTTAAGAATGATGATACGAGCGTACTTTTTGCAACGGATTCTTTCTGGCAGGGAGTTGATGTTCCTGGAAGCTCGTTAAGCCAGGTGATTATTGTTAAGCTTCCGTTTACGGTTCCTAATGATCCTGTTTTTTCTGCGCGGTGTGAATTAATTGAAAAGCGTGGCGGCAGTTCTTTTGCCGAGCTCAGTGTTCCAGAAGCGATAATAAAGTTCAGGCAGGGATTTGGTCGTCTTGTCAGGCGGTCAACGGATAAAGGCGCTGTTATTGTTCTTGATAAACGGCTTACAACAAAGCCTTACGGAAAAAAGTTTATAGACAGCCTTCCGGAGACAAAAAGAATGTATGCACACTTTGATGAAATTGTTGAGGCAATCAGAGAGCTTTTATCTGAATAATTTTGAGCTAGTTTTTTATGATTTTGACCGTGCAATTTACGTGCGCATGTTGATTTTTAATCGAATAGTGATTATTATAAAATTATGGTTCTTTTGACTAATGTTATCACAATTTTTTCATGCATCTGCCTTTTAGCCTGGCCTGCATTTTGGAATATAGTTTTTTATCCTTTTTCAAAAAAAATCTGTGTAAAAATTTCTGACTACATCGTAAAGGGATGTGCACCTACAATGTTCAGCATTCTTAAGGTTTATAAAAACTTTAAGATGTCTTATTCGCAGGAAAATTTTGATAAACTTCCAGAGCAGTTTGCAGTAATCTCAAATCATCAGAGCCTTTTTGATATTCCGATTTTTATGACATTTTTTAAAGACAAGGATGTCCGCTTTGTTGCAAAGGATTCTCTGTCTCGTCATATTCCGCTTGTATCTGAAATGCTCAGAAGTCACGAGCATTGTATGATTCCTCGTCGTGGAGGAGCTGGTAAGGCAATGCGTACTCTTGAGTCGTTTGGACAGCGTGTGATGGAACGCAATCAGATTCCTATTATTTTTCCAGAGGGAACACGCAGTAAAGATGGAAATCTTGGAACTTTTTACAGCGCAGGTTTTAGAAAAATTGCCGAAGTGACAAAT
>JAILNY010000038.1 GCA_024691105.1 Treponema sp.
CAGCAGTCAAAGGGAAATGTGTGCTGTCGCTTTCTGGATATTCTATCTTTCCTTCAGTTTGAAACGATGAAAGTTTAAATACAAATTTATTTATTTCGCTGTCAAGAATTAAAAATTTATTATCTTTGTAGTTAAACTTCAAATATCCGTCTTTATCAATAAAAAATACGGATTTATCAAGCTTAGCATATTCACCCACATAAGGCAGAACAAAGTATGCTTCCTTGTTATTGTAGCATATAAATGCAAGAGTATCTTCGTAATCATAAATAATACCAATTTCTCTTAATTCATCTGCAAAACAAAAAAAAGAACACAACAAAAAGATTGATAAAATAAACTTTTTCATACTTTTTTAACCTCGTATATAAAAATCACTCAAATCCTTAATTTATTTTATCATATAAATTTAAGCCTTGAAAATAAAATTTTTATCACAAAAAACGTAAAAGCGCGCAGAAAAGCAGTCAAATCCTGATTTTATAAATTTTTGTGTGAATAGAATTTTACTCTTTTACATAGTAATAAAGTATTATATAATTAAAGGATATTAAAATGAGAGGGGTTTTTAATCCATGTATTATTCAAGCATCGGAATTCTTGCAATCCTGATACTTTTTATTAATAACTTTTATATTCTTACAAACTGGCAGTCTGTAAACAGCGATTTGAAAAAAGTTTTAACGGATTCGCAAAAAGCATACAAGCGCTTTTTACTCGGAGTCTGCAATTATTACATTGTTGACATTCTCTGGGCACCTTTCTATTATTTTGTAAAAAAACCGATTTTATCTTTTATTGAGACAAACATATATTTTGTTTTTATGGCCCTGGCAGTTATGCTTTGGACTCAATATGTAATTGTATATTTAAATAAAAAAAATAAAGCGGCCTCGATTTTAAAATTCATCGGAAGATTTTTTCTTATCGCACAAATTATAATCCTCATAATAAATATCTTTGTTCCGATTGCCTTCTGGTTTGATGATGATTGTATTTATCATACTGGCTTTGCACGAATCCTTAATCACGGCTTTCAGCTTGTAATGTTTTTAATCGTTACAATTTACATGGCAATAATTGCTCACAAAACAAAAGACAACGTAAAGCGACGCCACATTGCAATTGGTGTATTCAGTGCAAACATGGTACTGTTCATTATTCTGCAGAATCTTTATGTAGAAATGCCGTTCTACTCTATCGGTTATATGCTTGGAATTTGTCTTTTACACACATTTGTTCTCGAAGACGAAAAAGAAGCCCGACGCGAGCAGCTTGAATCTATACTTCAGATTGAACAGATGCAGGAAATGGAACTTAATACAACGCGAAAAATGGCTTACACAGACCCGCTTACAGGTTTTAAAAATAAGATGTCATACATCGAAGACGTAGGTGGTGTCGATCAAAAAATAGAAGACGGCTTTTTGTCAAATTTTGGACTTGTTGTTTTTGATGTGAATGATCTAAAAAAAGTGAATGACAGTCTTGGACACGATGCTGGTGATAACCATATTAAAAAAGCTTGCGAAATTATCGCTTCAAGTTTTAAGCACAGCCCGGTTTACAGAATCGGCGGTGATGAATTTGTTGCATTCTTACGAGGCACAGATTATAAAAACCACAAAGCCGTTCTAAAAAAATTCAACAGCATTGTAGAAAGAAATCAGAAAAAAGGCGATGTTGTTATTTCGTGCGGCTTTGCAGAATATGATTCAGAAAAAGACAAGAGTTATCTCCGTCTTTTTGAACGTGCCGACCAGGAAATGTATAAACGAAAGCAGGCTCTAAAGGCAATCAAGAAAACAAATTAATTATTTTTTTTCGATGGAATAAAAAGTAAAAACAAAATCGAAATGATATAAGGCAATCCCAAAAGAACTGCACTCGGAATGTTTTTAAACAATTCTATATTCTGAATATTATTTGCCGCAAATTGCGAAAGCCCGAACAATACTGCCATAAGCACACAGCCTGTAATATTTTTTCGGCCAAGAAAAACTATCGCAAGGCTTGCCCACCCGATTCCACTTGAAATACCTGGAACAAAAGACGACAGTCTCATAAGTAAAATAATTCCACACAAAGAACCCAGCACGCTTGCCAAAAGCCACGACAAAACGCGGTACTTCATCGGGTTTACGCCGCACGATAAAAGTACATCGGCATCGCTTCCAGTAATTTTAAGATATGTTCCGCTCTTTGTTCTATTAAAAAACACGGCTGAGAGAATTATAACTAAGGCGCCTGCAGCAATCGATGCAACGCGGAACTGAGTCTGGGTAAAAGCAAAGTTTGGGGCAACAAGAACTCCACGGTTTTTAAAAATCAATGCAGACAAAACAGAAACAAGCGAAAGTAAAAATACATTCTGTGCAAGAGAGACAATAAAATAATTAAAATTAAATTTTTCCATGCAGAATGAAATTATAAAGACAAATACAAGCGGAATTAAAATCGAAAAAATTATTCCAACCGCAAAGCTCCCGGTTAATACAGAAGCGGCGTAACAGATGAACGCACTCAAGGTAATAAGTCCATCCATAAAAAATATTGTCCGTCCGGCATATTCAGAAAGTAAAACTGCGATTGTCGAAATTAACAGCGGCATAAATGATGCGGCAATTGAAAAAATCATATTCATTTTGAGCGCTCCTTAAAAAGACCGCGGAGTTTTTTCAAAAGCCGCTTTCCTGCTCCGTTAAGAATCACATAATTTCCTGCAACAAAAAATATTACCGCTCCCTGAATCATTCCCGATACATCAAAGCCTGTATTATGTACAAGTGAATAGCGCGACGCACTCGAAAAAATCCATGCTAAAAAAAGCGATGACGGAATTACGCCAAGCGGATTTTTTGCAGCAAGAAGGGCACAGGTTAAAGCGTTCCAGCCAAGGCCTGCAGAAAATCCAAGATGACAAGTATAATACTGACCCGCAACCGCAAAAAATCCGGTCAGTCCATGAAGCGCTCCGTCTAAGACAAGAGTCGAATACAAAGTCTTTCTATATGACAAACCTGAATACAAGGCAAACTCCCCGCCTGCTCCCCATATACTAATTTCTTTTCCATAATTTGTATGTTGAATAATATACCATAATCCAAATGCCGCTATCGGAATTAAAAAAATACATCCGTTAAGCGGCGACGGCGGGAGCATCGATTTTAATCTGACGCTTTCCGGGATAAACTCTGTCGCAAGGAGATTTCCTTTAGAAGTGCGGAACGGGCCTGAGATAAGATAATCAAGCACCGGAATGAGTGCGGACGAAAAGAGATAACTTGATAGTAATACAGAGATTTTTTTTACATCATTGCATACGGCAGATAATACCGCTAAAACCGCTCCCGCCGTCGCCGCCATAAGACATGACAGCATTATGCAGAGCATCGGCGGCAGGCTTGCAAATGTATTAAGTGACAAGGCCGCAACAAAGCCCGATAGATAAATCTGTCCTTCGCCTCCGATATTGTAAAAGCCTGCCTTTAATGTAAGACAATTTCCTAACGCACTAAAAGCCATTAACGCGGCAAGATTTATAAAAAGACCTGTATAATATGTCGATGAAAAAATACCAAAAAAGAAATCCATTACACACCACCCTCAATAAGCCTGCCGCCTTCAAGCTGCATAATGCTGTCAAAAAAATCAACAGAAACTTTTTCTTTAGATAAGATTAAAATTCCTTTTCCCTCTTTTTTTAATTCTGCAATCCGCGCACACATGATTTTTAATTTCTGCATATCAAGGCCCGCAAAAGGTTCGCACAAAAATAAAATATCCGGATTAAAATACAATTCTCGCTCAAGCATTAAATGCTGAAGCATTCCTCCCGAAAGAGTTTTTACTTTATCCTGAGGCCTTGTCTGCACGCCAGATTTTTTTATCACAGCCAAAACATAACCCTTATATTCTGCTGAACTAAAATTTCTGGCATTTACGCAGTAAAGCATCTGCTCAACAGTAAGTTCTGGATTTGAACCACGCATAGTTTTATCCGATGGAATAATTGCAATTTTTAAATTCAATTTTTCTGCAAGCTGAACTCTTAAAAATTTTGGATTTATTTTTTTTACAGATATTCTCTTCAAAGTCGAGGCAGTATTTAAATCCTCTCGATTGTCATTTTCATCCTTTAACTTTTTTTTTGCCAAAACTCTTTTTTCAAAAATAAATTCTCCGCTTTCAGGCTTATGTCCCATTCCACAAATACAGTCTTCAAGAGTAAGTAAGCCTGCTTCTGCTAAACCACGGATAAAATTTACAGTTCCAGATTTTACACAAAGAGAAACATTCTGGATCATCGGCTTATCTAAAGGGCGGGATGTTATGTTATTAAAATAGATTGCGCAGTCACTTGTGATTGCGCTTTTACGCTCGTGTTCGACTACAGATGAATTTTCGCTCTCAAGCGCAGTCGTGTTTGTACAAGAGTTTTTCTCTTGAGTTTTAATTTTTATACTTGATTCTTTTATGGAATTTTCTATCTGAGACAATACCTGCTTTTTTTGTTCTTCTGTTTTTTTCTGAACATCAAAAAACTTTTCTTTTACGATTCCTTTCTGTAATAAAAAAATTTCATCTGCATATTTCATTATCTCGGTTTTTGAATGAGTTATTACAATTATGCAGACGCCATCTTTTTTTAGAGACTCAAGTCCACAAAATAAATCTGCGCGCGCCTTGTTATCAAGGTATGCGGCAGGCTCATCAAGAACAAGAGTGTCAAACGGATGTAAAAGACAATTTAAAAGTGAAGTATAAAAACGCTCGCCCGCTCCAATATCTTTTACTGTCGAGTTAAGATTCAAAGTCGGACACCAAGTCTTTATAAGTTCATTCAACCTTAAAATATTTTTACGATTTTCTTTTATGCCAAGAAAAATATTCTGTCTTACAGTCAAAGATTCTGCGACAAGCGGGCGCTGCTCGACAATACAGACCTTTTCATTTTCTGTAAAGCGAACATTGCCGGATGTCGGTTCAAATCGCGCACATAAAATCTTTGCAAGAGTAGACTTACCTGCGCCGTTTTCACCGACAAGTGCATGAATCTTACCTTTAGAAAAAGTAAGATTCACGTCATATAATGCGGTCTTTTTCTCAAATTGTTTTGAAATATTTTCAAGCAGAATGCTCAAGATTTATTTTCCTGAAATTATTTTTATCTGTTCTGCAATTTCAACTCTTGTCTCTGCCGGAATATGTTCAATATAAAGAGGATCATCATCTACAAACTTGATGTATCCTTCTTTCATACCAAGTTCAACAGCTTTACCCCACTGAGTTTTTCCTGCAAGAAATTCAAGAGTCATTTCTTTACTCAATTTTTTCTGAAGATTTACAACACAGGAAATAACAAGTCCCGGAGCCGATGAATATGTATTTGAATCAAACCAGCAAAGGTAAAACTTATGTTCCTTTGCACTTGCAATAACACCCTGCGATGCTCCTCCACAAATAGGAAGAATTACATCAACGCCGTTATTATACATTGCATCTGCAAGTTCAGCACCCTTCTTTGCATCCCACCAGTTTCCGACAACTCTAAAGTCAACAGTACACTTTGGATTAGCCGCCTTAGCACCAGTTTCGTACCATGGCAAAATGATATTATTCATCGAAGGATATTCCTGTCCAGAAATTAAACCAACCTTACAAGACTTTGTCATAAGGCCTGCCATATAACCTGTTAAATATGCGGCTTCGTCCTGTTTGTAGCAGGCAGTTGCGATACTTAAATTATCCTGACAACTTGCATCAAGAAAAATAAATTTCTGATTTGGGAACTGCTGTGTCAAAGGAGCGGCAAGTTCAGGGAGCGATGGATTAGAAGAAAAAATTACATCATACTTTCCTGTAGCAGCAAGAGAAGTAAGCTGTCCTGACCACTGTGCCTGATTTGTTCCTGCTTCAAGAACAAAAATTTCTACCTTACTTTCTTCCGGAAGTTTTTCATTGTATTCTTCAACAGCCTCTTTAACGCCATCTACCATCATAGCATAGATAGGACTATCTTCGATAATTCCAGGAACAAAAACTGCAATTGATTTTTTTACATTAGACTGATTTGCACATCCAGCAAAACAAAGTGCCATTACGGCAACAAGATTAAAAAATTTATTTGTTTTCATAGCAATATATTAGTTTTATATAAAACTAATGTCAAGACAGGCATTTTTGACTGTAGTCAATTATTTTTCTCTCCGATAATGAATTTATGAATAAAAAATTTTTAATGATTCCGGTTCTGATGCTTTCATGTTTCTTAACCTTTGCAAAGGACCGTGGCTTTTTTGGTTTTCAATTTGGACTCGGAGGAACTGTCCCTCTTTATGGCGATGGTATTCAATGGGACAATCATTCAAAAATGAATGATGAAAAATACGCCCGGGTAATTTTTGGAGCAGATGCAGGTATTACACTCCGGCTTTCTAAACCGCTTTACTTTATCTGCGGAATTGACACTTCGTTTGACTTTACGTGGAACAAAGACTATTACCTTAATTCAATTGATTATGCCTTTATCGGTGGATTTCAGTTTTATCCCGGCTGGGGAAATCTTTCTTTTACCCTTGCCTATGCATTTGGAAGCCGTTCCGATTTTGTAAAACTTTCTCCAGGTTATCCAAATGTCACTCCCGTTAAATGGGGCAACGGTTTTAAGATTGCTGTTGAATATGATTTTATTGACGGCGGTGGAATTGTTCCTGTTGCGGGAGTCTATTACAGATTTATGCCGCGCGGTTATGACAAATACGACAATATTTTAAGTATATATTTCAGACTTGCGTTCCGTTAAAAAAAAATCCTGTGTTTTACAACACAGGATTTTTTTGCTATCGGGCGTATTCGACAATTCGTGTTTCGCGAATCATCGTAAGTTTGATTCTTCCCGGATAACGAAGATCTGTTTCTATCTGCTTTGCAATTTTACGTGCAAGCTCTTTAACATCTCCGTCAGGAATTTTTTCGTTATTAACAAGAATACGTAATTCACGACCAGCCTGAATTGCGTAAGCTTTTTCAACACCTTCAAAACTCTCTGCAATACCTTCAAGGTTTTCAAGACGTTTAACGTAGTTGTCTACAGTCTCGCGTCGAGCACCTGGGCGCGCTGCAGAAATTGCATCGGCAATCTGAACAAGAATTGCTTCAATGCTTGTAGGCTCAATGTCATTATGGTGTGCACCAATGGCATTGATAATTCTTGGATCCTCGCCCATCTTGCGTGCCATCTCAGCACCAACTTCTGCGTGGTTCTGGTCAGAATCGTTTTCTGCTCCCTTACCGATATCATGCAAGATAGCCGCACGCTTAGCAAGTTCTCTATCTGCCCCAAGTTCTGCGGCAAGCATTCCTGCAATAAGTGCAACTTCTTTTGAGTGAACAAGAACGTTCTGTCCGTAACTTGTTCTAAAGTAAAGACGACCAAGAGCTCTGACACCGTCAGTGCTCATATTATGGATTCCAAGTTCAAAGAGGGCTTTTTCACCTTCTTCATAAATCTTGTTCTGTACTTCGCGTGTAACCTTCTGTACAATTTCTTCGATTCTTGCCGGATGAATACGTCCGTCAGAAATAAGGCGTTCAAGAGATTCTTTTGCAATTTCCTTGCGAACCGGGTCAAAACATGAAATTACAACAGCTTCAGGAGTATCATCAATAATGATATCTACACCAGTAAGAGTTTCAAGAGTACGGATGTTACGTCCTTCACGGCCGATAATACGTCCCTTCATCTCATCACTTGGCAATGATACTGTGGCTACTGTAATGTCACTGGTAGTTTCCGGTGCAATTCTCTGAATAGTGGTAACAAGAATGTCTTTTGCTTTCTTTTCTGCAGTAAGCTGTGCTTCCTGCTCGATTTTATTGATAAGAGCCTGTGCATCATGACGTGCGTCATTCTCAAGGTTCTTGATAATCAACTCTTTTGCTTCCTGCTGAGAAAGACCAGAGATCTTTTCAAGTTCCTGACGATAAAGCTCTTCCTGTTTAGAAAGTTCTTCTTCTTTTTTTACCATTGCAGCTTTCTTTTCTGCAAGTTCTTTTTCGTTTTTTTCAAATTCCGCTGCACGCTGATCAAGGAGTTCTTCTTTTTTGTTTACCCTTGCTTCGAAGCGCTGCACTTCGGCTCTGCGTTCACGGTTTTCCCGCTCCTGCTGATTTCGTTCACGAATGAGCTCATCTTTTGCATTTAACAAAATTTCTTTTTTCTGTGCTTCGGCCTCGCGAATTGCATCCTGCTTTACACGTTCTGCCTTCTGCTCAGAAGCTGTTAATTGAAATCTGGCATAAATCCAGCGAATAATCCATCCAAGAACAATTCCAGCAACAGGGAGAACTATGTACAACACGATGTTCATACTTCACTCCTATTG
>JAILNY010000071.1 GCA_024691105.1 Treponema sp.
CGAGTTTTTTTTCGCCGGAAGATTTTACTTCTTCAAACTCCTTTTTGAGTGAACCAAGTTTTGTCTTGTAGTCCTGAATTTTTTTTGCTGCGTCTTCTATTTCTGTTTGCAAAACAGCAAGTTTTAATTTGTCCTGATTCAACTCAGATTCTTTTTGTAGAATATTTTTGTATTCTTCGACTTCGGCATTTAAAAGAGTTTTTTCTTTTTCGAGCTCGGGTTTTATTTTATATTCGGCTTCTGCTTTTTCAAAAGAAGCAACGGCTTCTTTGTGTTGTGCAGTTGCTTCTTTTATCAGCTGTTTGTTTTTTTCTAATTCGTCAAGTTTGTTCTGGTGGCGCTCGTATTCATCAAGCTGTAATAAAACTTCGGAATATGATTTTTCGAGTTTTGCAATTTCAGTTTTTACTTTTGCAATCTGCGACTCGTCATTTTTTACAAAGTCCTGTAAAACTTTTAGAGCATCTTCATCGACATATTGTTTTGTTTTAATGTCGTTTATCGTTGAATAATCTTTTTCATCTTCGTCGCATTCAATTCCGGAAAGATACTGCGCGATACTTGATTTAAGTGATGTACGTCTGCTTGCGGCATCATGCTGGTTTTCTGAAAGCGCTTTTTGAAGGCGTTCATAATTTTCGGTTTTAAATAATTCGCGAAATATTGCCTGTTTTTCGCCGGTTTTTGCGAGAAGCAGTTTTTGAAACGCTCCCTGCGCTATCATCGCAATTCTGCAGAACTGCTCTTTTTTCATTCCAAGAATTTTTTCTATTTCTTCAGTGACTGCCTGACTTTTTGAGACAGGTTCAATTCCACTCTGACTTTCGTAATACAAAATTGCGTTTGCAACTTCTTTTGTAGTACCGGTTCCGCGCTTAGCTTTGCGTTCGTATTCCGGGTTTCGTTCAACGCGGTAAATTTTTTTGTCTGCTTCAAAAGTAAGAGAGACTTTTGTCGGAGTGTTTTCGTCTGCAAAGTGAGAGCGGAGCATTGCTTCGGTGCGGTTGTCGCCGCTAGGGTCGCCGTAAAGGGCGTAAGTGATTGCATCGAAAATTGTAGTTTTTCCGGCACCGGTTTCGCCTGTGATCAAATACAATCCGCGTTCTCCAAGTTTTGTAAAATCAATCTCGGTTGTGTCGCAGTAAGATTCAAAGCCGGTCATTACAAGTTTTAATGGTTTCATTTTTCGCCCTCCCAGATTGATTCAATCAAGGTTTTCATATACTCGCGCTGATTGTCGGACATCGGAGAGCCTGCGTAGTTCTCGTAAAATTCATCAAAAATTTCAAGCGGACTGATTTTTTTTGAAACATCAATTTCGTCAAACTGTGCCTGGTTTTGAGTTGTCGCGTTGTCATAACTCATCTGAATGATGTTCGGGTAAAATGAACGCAGCGTGTAAATTGCATCAACGACTTCGTGCTCGTCAGTCAAAATGATGTCGATAAAATCTTCGGGGTTATTCGGATCGTCTTTTGACATCTTTATAATTTGCTCGAGCTTTCCGCGGATTTGGCGGATGTCGCGTTTTGGTTTAAGTTGAATTTTATTAATCGTGATTTTTCCTTTCTCGTTAAGTTCAACAAGCTGCAAAGTTTTTTCGTGATTGAGTTCTGAGATAGAATATTTTAAAGGCGTTCCAGAATACCAGATATTTTTTCCGACCTCCTGACACTTATGCAGGTGACCAAGCGCCGTATAATCAAAGGCTTCAAAGCAGGCGGCGCTGACTGCATCGAGCCCGCCGATAACAGTTTCTTCTGATTCGCAGTGTTCGGCGTTCATGATATTCTGATGCGCAATCATAACGTTGCGTTCACTCTGATTTATATTCATGTGTGAAATTGCACAGCGAACGACATCTTCGTAAGTGTCGATTTTTTCGTCAGGAAAGATTTGCTTTACGATAACAGGTTTTATAAAAGGGAGAAGATAAAAATTTATCTTTCCATGTTCGTCGTTTAACGTAACAGGTTCAATTATGCCGTCATAAATTTTAGAAAAATAAATTCCCTTGTCGCTCATAAACTCAGCGCCAAAAGTCAAGCGTTCGGCAGAGTCGTGATTTCCGCTGATTAGAAAAACTTTGATTTTATTTTGAACAAGATTGTTAAGGAATTTTCTTAAAAGCCGGATTGCTTCTACCGAGGCAACACCTTTATCAAAAACATCGCCCGCAATAACAACAGCGTCAACGTGATTTTTCTTTGCGATGTCTGCAATTTGCGAAAGAATAAAATCCTGGTCGTCATTAAGATTAAAGCCGTGAAGAATTTTTCCTAAATGCAGATCGGCAATATGTATAAACTTCATCCATCCTCCCGATTAAAGCATATTTGGAAAATGCAAAATATTCAACATAAAGATAACTGCATAGAAAAAAATTGCGCGTTATCCATAGGTAACTTGAACGCAAAAGAGTCTTAGTGATATACTCAATTTATGAATACACAAAATTTACCAAAATGGAATCTCGATTCAATTTATCCAGATGTTTCTTCTGCTGAATTTAAAAAGGCAGTTGAAGATTTTAAGAATAAAATTACAGAATTAAAGCAGATAAATGCAAAAATGTGTAAGGCTGATTGTGGTGGGTTTGATGGGCCTTCGTATATTGCAGAGTTTTTAAAGGCGGACGAAAATGCGGCGCCTCTTGCAAACACACTTGCGGCCTATTCATATTCAGTTTATTCAACTAACACAACAAGCAAAGATTATCTTGATAACTTAAACAAAATCGAAAATCTGATTACACAATACGAAAACGAGACAAATACTTTTTCAAATAATCTGGGAAGAAATGCTTCGTGCCTTAAAGAGTTTTATGAGCGCTTTCCTGAATATAAAAAATATGAATTTTATATAAATGAAGTTTTGCAGGATATTGAACACAAGATGGCGCCGGCATTTGAACAGCTTGCGTCAACTTTGCAGCAGACTGGAGGAAAAGCGTGGGATCGTCTGCATGAGCAGCTCATTTCAAATATGCGCGATGAAGAAACAAAAAAGATGTTTAATGAATTACGTAACGATGCATATTCT
>JAILNY010000078.1 GCA_024691105.1 Treponema sp.
TGATGACGCATAACCTTATAAAAGATAAAGTCATTTGCAAGAGTCGCCTTTTTCCATTTTTGTTTTGGCGAAAGATTTTTAATCTTTTTATCAGCCATTATTTCCTCCTGCATATATCATTCTTTTTTAGTTGAAAAAAAAAGGAAGTTTTTAGGGTTAAAAATAAAAAAAACATGATTTTTTTTATAATTTTTTTTTAGAAAAAGAAGGCAAATTTTAAAAGAATTCGTATGAATATAGTGCAGGAATTTTTATCGCTTGCACGACTACTCTGCCGGCTACACTAAGGTTTCTGAAATCTTAAAAACACGAGGTTTAAAATGAATGAATCAATTTCTTCTGACAACAAAGACTTTCAGCATGAATACAAAGACCGCCTCTTTAAGGCAATCTTTGGCCGCGACACTCCGCAAAGCAAGATGACGCTTTACGAACAGCAGTCCACGTACAAACCAAACCTTCCGCTTCGGGGGCTTATGTACTTTGCGCAAGCCTATCAGATTTATTTAAGCAAGCTTGGAAAAATACTTCACCGCTCATCAATTGTCAAAATCCCAAATCCGCGCTTTATTGTTTTTTACAACGGTTCCCGAGAAGTTCCTGATAAAGTAGAACTTAAGCTTTCTGATGCATTTGAGAAAACTGACAACTCAGGCAATTTTGAATGGACTGCAACGAGGAGGTACTTGGCATGAGTTTAACTGAATACGATGAAGAAGAAACCTTCCGAAACTTTTTCGAAGACGGCGTTGAACAGGGAATGCAGGCAAAAGCTATTGAAGCGGCCGCCATTGCAGTTAAAAATTTTAATGTCACACCTCAACTTGCTGCACAAAAAATGAATGCACCTCTTGATAAAGTTCTGGAGCTACTTGAAAAATAAAACTACTACCACTAACAAAAAAAAGCGCAGAATATCTGATTATGCTGCCGTTACAAAAAGTAATAAATACGATTCATGCTCTATACAGTCTTTCGACTACCTGATCTATGACACTATCAGGAGTGCTTGCACCGGCCGTAATTCCGACAGACTTGAGTGAATAAAACTCCTCAGGGATTTCTTGTGCGCTTTCGATGTGAACTGCTTTTTTTGCAATTTTTTTTGCACTTTCATAAAGACGCACGGTGTTTGCGGATTTTTTTCCACCAACAACAATAATCGCATCAACCTTTGAACAAAGTTTTTCCAGAGCCTCCTGACGCTGTTTTGTCGCAGGGCAGATTGTGTTTATTATTACAAAAGGAATTTTATCTGTGCCGTCATCGTTTTTAAAAAGATGCGAAAAATATTCAGAGATTTTTTCAAATTCAACTTTACTGAACGTTGTCTGACTCAAAAGCATAACTTTCTTAAACGTCGCCGAACTCAAAACACTCTGCGCTTCAGAGAGATTTTCGATACAATAAAAATCACTCTCGCAAAAGCCTTTAATTCCTTCAACCTCGGCATGCCCCTTATCGCCCGCAAGAAAAACCGTATATCCCTGCTGCGAAAACTCCCGCACCCGATTCTGACTTACCGTAACGCGCGGACAAGTTGCGTCAATAACCACGGCCTTTTTTTTTTCAAGAAAATCCTTAACAGAAGGCCTAACTCCGTGCGCGCGGATTATTACAACGCTGTCCGAATCAAGCGCTTCAAGATCTTCTTCCTGAATTATATTAAGTCCGTGGCCTGCAAGTTCATCCAAAGCACTCTGGTTATGAATTAAAGGTCCAAGTGAATAAACTTTTTTATCTTTATATTCTTTAAGGGCAACTTCCGCGCTTTCTACCGCGCGACGCACTCCCATGCAGTAACCCAAAGTATCGGCTTTTATAACGTTCATATAATTATTATAGCGGGCGCGCCAACAGATTACAACCAGCACGGGAATGTGACAGCCGTGCAAAAAAAATGGCCCTTCTTACGAAGGACCGTTTTTTAATTTAGCGAGCAACCGCTATACCTGTGCAGAAACTTCCCTTGGAGTTGTCGCATGGAGCCCGTATTCCGGCTTCCAATTGCGGCGAACAAAAGAGATAAATCCGCTTGAAATAAACAGAGAAGAATAACAACCGCTTAACAAACCGATAATCAAAGCCCATGCAAAGTCTTTGATAGAACCAGTTGTAAATACATAGAGCGAAACAACTGCAAACAATGTTGTAATTGTTGTAATCAATGAACGGCTCAATGTATCAGAAAGCGACTGATTAAGTACTTCGTTAAACTTTTTAACTTCAAGCTTCTGGATGTTATCACGAACACGGTCAAGAATAACGACTGTATCGTTGATTGAGTAACCGATGATTGTCAAAACAGCAGCGATTGAAGTTGTACTGAATTCAACCTGGAAAATTGCAAGGAACGAGAACATAATCAATGTATCGTGAATCAAAGCAATAATTGCACCGAGGGCAAAGTCCCAGCGGAAACGGATTGTTGCATAAGCCCAGATACAGAGCATTGTTCCTGCAAGC
>JAILNY010000082.1 GCA_024691105.1 Treponema sp.
TTTATAGTAAGATAATTTTTTTTCAAGTTTATTGAACGAAAGCGCTACAAGCGTATTCATTATTAAATAAAAAAGTCCTGCAATAAAAAGCGGTACTGTAGAAAAAAGTCTGCTCGATGTAGTTTTTGAAATCTGCAAAAGCTCGACAACTCCGATTACCTGAACAAGAGCCGTGTCTTTTACAAGTGTCATAATTTCGTTTCCCATTGGAGGAACAATGCGCTTTATAACCTGCGGACAAACAATGTGGAAAAAGCTCTGAGTCTTTGTATAACCTAATACCTTGCAGGCTTCGTACTGACCGACAGGAATTGACTCAAATCCGCCGCGATAAATCTCTGCAAAGTAGCAGGCATAGTTTAAAGAAAGTGCAATAATTGCTGCAACAAAGCGGTCAAGCGTTAAACCAAATACCTGACCCGGAATAAAATATACACAGATAAGCTGCAGCATAAGAGGAGTGCCGCGAACGACAATTAAAACAAGCTTGACAAATTCACGCAGCACAAAAACGCGCGACATGCGGCCGGCACAAATCAGAATTGCAAACGGAATTGCAAATAAAAGCGTTAAAAAGAATACTTCGATTGAGACTACTGTTCCCTGCATCATAGTATGCAGCATTTTAATTACACTTGCAGTTCCGTTCATAAAAAGCTCCGGCCGTCACGCCACAAATAATTTTGGTTTTATTTTCCGATTACAGAGATGTCTGATCCAAACCATTTTTCAGAAATAGCGGCAACAGTTCCGTCAGCGGCCATTTCTTCAAGAATCTTCTGTACTTCTGCTGTAAGTTTTTTGTCACCTTTTCTGAATGCAACACCGTACTCTTCAGAAGCAAGCTGTTCTGACAATGTGTGGAAAGGAAGTCCAGATGCCTTAATGCTGTATTCTGCAACAACGATGTCCATTACTACACCGTCAACACCTTTGATAGAAAGGTCTGTTAGTGCCATAAGGTTCTGTTCAAATGGAACGATTTCTGCAAGTGAGTTCTTAAACTCTGCATTTGCATCTACTGCATCCTGTGCAGAAGAACCTGCCTGGAGTCCGATTTTTTTACCTTTAAGATCAGCAAGAGAATTGATTCCAGAATCATTGCGAACAACTACGATCTGTGAGTTGTTGAGATAAGGTTTTGTAAAGCTCAAGATTGCCTTGCGTTCTTCTGTGATTGTAAGACCATTCCAGATACAGTCAATATTTCCTGTGCTGAGTTCCTGTTCTTTAGCATCCCAGTTGATAGGCTGTGCTTTAAATTCAACACCAAGACGTTTTGCAACTTCTTTTGCAAGATCAATATCGTATCCTACAATTTCGTTGTTCTCATCACGGAATCCGAGTGGTGGGAATGAATCGTCAAGACCGAGTATAAATGTTCCGCGGCTTTTTAACTCTTCGAGAGAGTTGTCCGGTGCAGATGCTTTTTTGCAGCCAAAAAACAAAGTGCCTGCTGCAAGCATTACTGCCAGTACTGTAAATAATTTTTTCATAAAATTCCTCACTGCATTTGTAAAAATCCCGCGCAAAAAAAAGCGGCGGTCAATTTTTATTTATGCGTTTATTTTTTAACTGTAGAACTACAGCTTTTAACAAATTTCTTAAGCAGAGTAATCTGCTGTTTTACTTTTTCTGAGTTCGGACCGCCTGTTGTTTTACGAACTTCAACACAAGCCTGCGGAGTAATAAAATCGTAAATATCTTCGTCGATTAATTCTGAACAAGATTTAAACTCTTCTATACACAAATCTTCTAAACGACAGCCTGCATCAATTGCGATTCGGACAGCCTTTGCGCTAACTCCATGTGCTGTTCTAAAAGGCATTCCCTTACGAACAAGATAATCTGCAACATCCGTCGCATTAAGATAACCGCCTTCGCATCCGGCTGCCATCACATTCTTATTCCATTCTGCACTTTCAATCATGTAAGTAAAAACTGTCAGACATGAAGAAACTGTATCAAAAGCATTAAAGAGAGGCTCTTTATCTTCCTGCATATCGCGGTCATAAGAAAGCGGAAGGCCTTTCATCATTGTCAAAAGACTTGTAAGCTGTCCGTAAACTTTGCCTGTACGGCCGCGGATAAGTTCTGCAAAATCAGGATTCTTTTTCTGCGGCATGATTGAACTTCCGGTAGACCATTTTTCGCTCAAATTAACAAAACCAAATTCTGTAGTTGCCCAGAGAACTATCTCTTCTGAAAAGCGCGACAGATGCATCTGAAGCATACTAAAGCACGAAGCAAATTCAATACAGTAATCTCTGTCAGAAACGCTGTCGAGGCTGTTCTGTGTTACGCCCTTAAAGCCAAGTTCCTTTGCAACCATCTCGCGGTTTAAAGGAAGACCGCTTCCTGCAAGAGCGCCGCTTCCGAGTGGACTGTAATCAATTCTTTTAAGAGCATCGCTTAAGCGTTCGCTGTCGCGCACGAGGCTCCATGCCCAGGCGCACAGGTGATGCGCAAGAGTTACTGGCTGTGCGTGCTGCATGTGCGTAAAGCCCGGAATAAGTGTCTTTGTATTTTTTGACGCGATGTCAGTTAAGACATCAACAAGTTTTGCGATTTTTGCCTGAAGTTCTGGAATAACGCGTTTTAAGTAGAGACGCTCGTCAAGTGCAATCTGGTCGTTGCGGCTTCTTCCGGTGTGAACTTTTTTACCCGGCTCACCGATTCTGTCTGTAAGAGTTGCTTCGATAAATGAATGAATGTCTTCTGCGCTGTAATCGATTGAAAGTTTGCCCGATTTTAAATCTTTTAGAATTGACTCAAGGCCTTTTTTAATCTGATCGGCTTCTTTTTTAGAAATGATGCCTGTTGCACCAAGCATTTTTGCGTGAGCAAGGCTTCCTTTGATGTCATCTTCTGCCATGCGCTCGTCAACATAAATTGAAGTTTCAAATTCAACAGCGGCGGCGTCCGGACCTTCTTTAAAACGGCCGTGCCAGAGTGCTGCGTGATTATCAGTAGTCAGTGTTCCGTGTTTCATGCGCACTATTATAGTAAAAAGATGAACTTAACACAATGAGAGCTATGCTTGTAAATTTTGTTTCCAGTAAAAGGCGGACTTCTAGAAGCGGGTACGCGATGTTGTCAAATCGCTGCGTCAGTATCGCGCCACCCCCCCGCGTTATTTCTTAGACTTCTTTGCCTTTGTGTCCCGTTTTGCCTTTTCGGCTTTCTTTGCCTTTTTCTCTTTTTTAGCGCGCTTTTCGATATAAAGACTCTGATCCGCAAGATCCAGCAATTTTTCAAGCTTAGCATCTTCTGCATCAAACTGACTGAATCCAATGCTTATCGAAAGCACAAACGGATCTACTTCTTTATCGTTATATTCCTTACATTTTTCCGTAAGGCGTTTTTTAATCTGAATAAAATCTTTTTTAGTCATCTCAGGCGCAACAATTGCAAATTCATCACCGCCAAGACGACCGACAATGTCAGTCGACCGAAAAATCTCTTTTAAAATCTCAGCCTCGGCCTTAATGGCGCGGTCACCCGCATCGTGACCAAAAGTGTCGTTAATCGATTTAAGGCCGTCCATATCGCCATAAATGACAAGACCCTTTTTACCAAGAGCGGTGTATTTATCAATGATATTCTGCGCTGCTTCGTAAAAACCGCGCCGGTTATAAATCTGAGTCATTTCATCGGTTCGACTCAAAACCTGAAGTTTTTCTGAATATTCTTCAAGCGTAATATTTTTTGTCTTTAGTGAATCACGCTCAAGCTCTGACTGAGTCACCTTTATAGAAGAAGTAATTTCTTTTGCGATAAGTTCAAATACAGTCTGATAAAAAATCTTTTCGTACTGTCCCATCTGCATAATAAAATAACCGTACTGATAATTTTCAGAAAACAACGGAAACGCAACTTCGCATGGAGTCATCATATCAACAAAACCATCAGGAATCATATTGTCAGACGGATCAAAATGAAGATCAGGCTTTAAGATTCCTTTTTTTACAGAATATGCCATTTTTAATGTTGCTTTTTCAGGAACTACAAACGATGCCGCATCCTTATAAAAAACAGGACGATCATACAAAACAAGCATTGCACTTGCAATATCAAAAAGCGAAAAACAATAAGCAAGACGACGGTACAATTTTTCAAGCGGAACCGGATCCTGGGACTCTAGCATAAAATAGTGCAGCATGTACATCTGAACAGAGCTCTTATGATGAATTTTATGCGTGATATATCCTTTTTCGGTTTTATTATCCTGAGTCAGTTTTGTACGCTTAATACAGCCGCACGATCTTCTTAAAACTGGTTCTGCCTTGATAACCTTAAGACGGTCTTTTACTTCGCCGCTTTTATAGATGTCATGAGCAAGAGCCGCTGCCTGATATGCCTGCTCTACAATGCGCTGATCAACAGTCGACACATCAAGATCCTGCACGAGAGAATAATCTACATTATCATAACCAACAACGCTGACATCTTCCGGCACATGAATATTATGATCTTCAAGACAGGCAATACAGCCTAAAGCCATCTCATCATTGCAGCAGAAGATTGCATCAAAGTCGCGCTTTTTGTTTTTCTTAAGATACTGGTCCATGCTTGCATAAGCGTAATCTAAGACAAAGTTTCCGGTAAGAGAATGCTTTTCGTTAAAACGCACTCCACATTCCTTTAAAGTCTTTTTAAAAATTACCTCGCGCTCATAAGATTCTTCGCAGCGCGAATCTGCATGCATGAGTAAAAACTTTTTTCTGTCATGAAAAGTGATGATATGTTTTATAACCGACCTGATCGCTTCTTTTGAATCGACTACAACTGATGGAAGATAAGGGACATCAATTCCAAGCGAAACTGTTACCATTTTCGGAAGATTTTCGATATCGCTTAAAAATTCCTCGGACGTACGCAGATTAGAAAGTGAAGCTGACGCTATAACAAGAACATCGATATTGTTAGGGCTTACAAAGCTTTTAATTGCATCATACTGAAAATCATACAATGTAGAATTATTCCCGCGCAGAATAGAAAAAACAACCTGCACGCAGTCGTGTTCCTTGCAGTATTTGCTGATGCCGTCAATTACACTTGCACTGTAATCAGAAAAGATGGCGTTAATTAAAACACCAATTCGTAGCTTTTTCCCCATAAAACCCATCACCATGTAAATATACTGTTCTATTTTACACCGAGTTTTGAGATAGGGCAAGGAATATTTTTTTAATATTTTTTTTAATTTCTGCCAGATCACGAATGAGATGGCAGAAATTAAAGGTTGAAGATGCTATTTTACAATAAACCGCTTTCTAGCCGTCTCAAATTCTGGAAAGTCTGTCTCGTCAAATACAACTTTACCATCATTATTTCTTTTAGTAAGCGAATAACTTGAAGGATTGCCAGCATCATCAAAGTAAATCATACCGATATCAGCTGTTTTATCTCCATCCTGGACATAAAGATATTTGTATTTTCCATCATTCAAAAAAATACTACTACCAGTCCAGCTTCTTTCTACCCTAACACCGTTGAAATTATAGAAAATAATATCAGGCTTCTCCCCATTAAAACTTACTTTTCTTTTAATACTTCCATCACTGTAAAAAGTATCTATATAATAACCATCATCTAGTCGAACAGCACGCAAAGTTCCATCTGCATTAAATATTACCATTGTATTCGTATTGTCTTCTGACTTATAACTTTTTGTCTTTACAGTCACTTCGTTACTACATGAACATAACAAAATAGTACCGTTTTGATAAAGTACAATATAAGTCTTTGCAGGGATATTAAGCTTAGTTCCCCCCTGATTTGTCATACAAAGCTCGTCACTTGTAAAAGCACATATATTACCATTTTCATAAAAATAGATCTCTGTATTTGAACTGATAAAAACTTCTTCTCCTTTTACGATTGCAGGTTCATCAGGAGATTTAGCAAGATAACCTGATTTAATCGTTCCGTCCTTAAAAAATTGTATTTCTTCTTTATCAAGAGAAAGCTCATATGTACCGGATTTATTTTTAAAAGAAACACTATATATTTTTTTGTCATCCGTTTCGTAGCAGTAAGTAAAAATTCGTTTTACTAAAAATTTATCTTTTGTACCGCTGTCATAAAATTCAATTCTATAGTCTTCGTTGTAACCGACACCCATTACACCATAAACAATACCGCCAACTGTAAAAGTTGTAGGCTCGTCTATGAACATACTTTTCAAACTGCCGGATTCGTAAAAACTGCATGTTGAACATGGAATAAATTTTCCAATTTCTGTTTCTACCACTCCACTGTTTTCTTCGCCATATCTGTCCCCAATCAGTTCAACCTGCTTTAACGCACCACTCTTATAAAAATAAACTGTACTTCCAACCCTTACCTTTAACTTACCAAGCGGGCTTGTAATTTCTGCCGGGTTTTCACCGCCGATTACAACTTCTACAATGTCATCGCCGTCCTGCTTAGCATCGGCAGCACGGACACTGTCACCGGTAGGCAGTTTAAGTGCAAATACTTGAACAGCTGCAGTTAGAGCAATTAAAACTGATAAAAATTTTTTATTCATAAAATTCTCCCAAATCAAATGTTTATACATATAAACCTATTCTAAACCGACAAAATGCTTTTTTCAATAAAAAACGCGACACATGCAGTAAAGTTAAGGTTCACCGCATGCATCGCGCTTTCTACGAAATCGCTAATCCGGATTTCAAATTATCTATTCTTAATTTCCCCAGCTCATAATCGGGTCATCAATCGGCTTACCGCCTGGAACCATCGGCAATACCATCTCGTCAATATCAACTTTGGCATCGATAATGCAAGGCTTGTTAAGCTTAAATGCCTTTTCAAATACCTTTTCAAATTCAGCAGCATTACCAGCGCGGAATCCGTCAATTCCGTAAGCCTCGGCAAGTTTTACCCAGTCCGGACCAAAGTCGAGCGTTGTCTGACTGAACCTGTTTCCATAGAAAATCTTCTGCCACATGCGTACATTTCCAAGTGAATTGTTATTAACAACTACGATTACTATTGGAAGATTATAATGTCCGATTGTTGCAAGTTCATTACAGTTCATGCGGAAGCTTCCGTCACCTGCAATGTGAACAACGCGGGATTTTGGATTTGCACACTGAATACCGATTGCAGCACCTGTTCCAAAGCCCATTGTTCCAAGTCCACCAGAAGTGTTGAATGTACGCGGCTTGTTGAATGGATAGAACTGCGCAGTCCACATCTGATGCTGGCCAACTTCTGTTGTGATGAATGTATCATCACCTGCAATTTTGTTTATGCACTCGCAGATAAATTTTGGATTAATCGAATCCTTTGGTTCTTTAAAGTAACATTCAGGAACGTCTTTTTTCCATTCATTAATTTTAGAAAGCCATTCATCGTGCTTTGCCTTGTTAACAAGAGGAAGAAGTCGCTTAAGAACATCTTTTACGTCGCCGATTAAGCATTCGTCTGTTGTAACATTCTTGTTAATTTCTGCAGGGTCAATATCAATATGTAAAACCTTACTGTTTGCGGCAAAATGTTTCGGGTCTCCAAGAACGCGGTCGCTGAAACGTGCACCAAGAGCAATTACAAGGTCGCTGTTTGTAATACCAAGATTACTTGCATTTGTTCCGTGCATACCAATCATCCATGTACAAAGAGGATGCTTTGCAGGGAATACATCGCGGCCCATAAGACTTTCGCAAACAGGAATATCAGCTTTTTCTGCAAGCTCTAAAAGTTCTTTTTCTGCACCAGAGATTTTTACACCACCACCTGCATAGATAATAGGACGTGTCGATGAGTTTATCATTTCAGCAGCTGACTTTAAGCTTTCTTCTGTCGGAACAGAAACTGTAAGCGATCTTTTTAAGTTTGCACGGTTAAGCGCTTCTTTTGTAACGGCTTCGTCAGGATTAGAAAGAGGCTCAAAATCAAACTGAGCCGAAGTTACATCCTTTGGAATGTCGATAAGGACAGGGCCCGGGCGACCGGTTTTAGCAATGACAAAGGCTTCGCGGATTGTCTGCGCCAGATCCTTTACGTCCATGACCATAAAGTTATGTTTTGTAATCGGCATTGTAACGCCTGTGATGTCAATTTCCTGGAATGAATCTTTGCCCAAAAGTGGTTTTACTACGTTACAAGTGATTGCAACAAGCGGAATTGAATCCATGTATGCGTTTGCAATTCCTGTTACAAGATTTGTAGCGCCCGGGCCCGAGGTTGCCATACAGACACCAACTTTTCCAGTCGAGCGCGAGTAACCGTCTGCGGCATGGCAGGCAGCCTGTTCATGAGCTGTCAAAATATGAGTAATGCGGTCTGAGTTTTTATAAAGTTCATCGTAAATATTAAGAATTGCACCGCCTGGATAACCAAATACAGTTTTTACGCCCTGTTCAACAAGGCATTCAATTACAATCTGTGCGCCAGTAATTTTCATTATGCTTTCCTTATTAAGTGAATTTTATTAGTGAATTTATCAAGTCCGGCATGCCTTTTCCACTGCCGGCTCCGCACAAAATCACGGACATCCGTAAAAATCTGCGGACTTAAATAATACTGTTTTTCTTTAATATATTCAATCGCGCGATTTTCCGTAGAACTGTTCGTAACATTCCCACCACTCGCGCTCATTCTCATCATGCATGCGCTTGATGTTGGCCTTTTTGTCGAGTGCCGGGTCAGGATAAATCGGCTTTAAAAAGTGAATGTTAAACTGCCTGAGTTGAATTCCATTGGCGTCAAATTTATTCTGTAATTTAAACGTAATGAACGCAGGAACTACCGGCACATTATTGTTCACCGCATAATGATATGCGCCGTCCATCAGCGGGCGCGGCCTCTCGTAGCACCACCACTCCGATGCTTCCGGAAAAAACAGAATTCCCGTTCCTTTTTTAAGATAGTATTTAACGGCATCATTAAACTTGTGGGCAACACGCGGGGTGTTCTTAAACGGTAAAATTCCATCTGCACGCATAAGGTCGCCAAGCATACCTTCGCGGTTATTAAAATCGGCCGTCATTATCTTTATCTTTTTTGGCTGGAGAGCCCAGATCATAACAAGGCCGTCAAATTTATTAACGTGATTACATGTATAAACTGCGCCCTTGATTCCCTTAAGATTTTCTTTACCAAAAACCTTTGTCTTAAAAATACATCTGTTTAAAATTGCGTTGAATGTTTTTAAAAACCAGGTTCGGCGCCACCAATATCTGATTGCAAGAGCCGGCCCCGGAATATATGGAAAATTTTCGTCAACAGGAAGACAGCCGACATAGCTTAACGGATCAAGATGGTCGCTAAAGCGGCCTTCTTTTTCGGCAACAGCGATTTTTTCTAAAACGTCTGGTGTAGTTCCTGCAAGATCAAAAAAGTTCATTCAAATATCTCCTACGCCTCTTCTACTGTAACGCGCTCAATTTCTGACCAGCCGGCAGCGTTCTTGCGTCCAAAGATTGCCTTAACTTCGATCGGAATATAGCCCATGTAAAAAATCGGATGTCCAAACAGAACAAGAATAAATGTCCATGGATTTAAATCCATTTCTTTTGAATATCCGACAAGCGCAATAACAGTAGGAAAAAAGAACGCTGCATAAACTGTTACAAGTGACTGCAATGCAAGCTTTGCAAATTCTGCAGCATTTGTTCCACCGTTAAAATAACTCATTACAGAAAGTCCGCCACATACAAGAGCTGTTCCAAGCATTGTTGCAACAAATGCATAAACAATCCAAAGACAGAACATAAAGTAATTATTTGCAATTGCCTTTAATCCGCGTTTTCTGAACAATCTTGTTGCAAACAAAAAGTCTGCATGAGTAAGACCGTCCATCCAGCGTGAGCGGCGCTTGTTTGTCTCTGCAAGAGTCGGGCTTTCTTCTACATAAATCTTTGCAAAAGAATAATAAACTGTTCTGTAATCGTTTACAGCACAGTCTCTCTGAAATTCCATATCCTCTGTAAGTGTCGAGCGATGAATCCATCCGTTGTATTTTTCGATGATGTAACTGCGGATTAAAATTCCTGTTGTGATTGTCATTGTTGTAAGATTGTGGCGGCTTTTAAAGCGGTTACCAAGCTCATCCATAAAGTACCAGATAAGGGCATTCCAGCGGGTTGCCATTGTGCGGTCTTTTTTTGTTCCATAGTAAAAATTCTTTACAAGCTTTTTTGAATTTACAACATCAACATCGTCGGCAAATGCATTGTTCATTTCTTCCATATAAGTTGACTCAAGAACACAGTCAGCGTCAACAATCATAAAGCCGTCGTATTTGCCAGGATACTTTTTAAGAATCTGCTTAAAGCCGTAATCAAGACAATCGCCTTTGCAAGTCTGGCTCTCGTCAACAAATGCGTGTGCTTTTGCAAGCTTTGCATACTGAATTACCGGGTCGTTCTTTTCTTTTACAACTACAAAGACATCAAAATAATCTCTGTCATAAGTCTGCTTATTAATTGATTCCAAAAGCGGAAGAATTGTTTTTCCTTCGTTGCGTGCAGGAATCAAAAGCGCAAAGCGGTTTTTCTTTTCTGCTTTAAGCTGCTTTTGCGGAATAAATGCATAAAAATATGCAATAATTCTCGGCATATACAAAACTACAAAAATCAATGTAATAAGTTCCGGAAAGTTTAAGTTTTTTAATAAGTCAAATGGATTAATTAAAATATTTCCAAGCATATTTTTAACTCCTTTTTTCAAATTCTTTTTTCAGTACAACGTATTCTTCAAGAACATCGTCATACTCATGTATTTTATAAATATTATGCATTCTTTCAATTTCCCAAGGCTTGATGTTTATCGTGTGATAAAACGGCCATAACCTTATGGATTTTGAAAAATGCTGAATCACAGTATTTTTGTGAAGCATTCGCTGCTCGTTATATCTTGTAGAAAAGAATTTCTTTTTTGTAACAACTCTGTTAAGCGCTGTCTGATCCGGAAAATACATTTTGTGCGTTCTGCAATATTCACGAACACGCGCAAAAAATCCGTTCTGCTTAATCAGTGCCATATTCAAAAGAAGAACGCCCGCATTCTGATAATCATAATGAAGGAAAAATTTTCCAAGATAATCAATTGCAGCAGCATATTCATAACCTGCCATATCTGTCTGGAATACAGAAGAAATATCGCCGTGCGCAATTGTATCTGTATCCATATACAAAATGAGGCTTGGAATATCTTCGATATAATCTGCAAAAAGACGAGCTAATGTATATGGTCCGTAATTTGTCTGAAGATTTGGACAGTCACTCATCTCTTTCTTAAAAGGTTCTGTCAAATCACAAAGATGAATGCGGCTTTCATCGTTCACCTTTTTAATCTGCTTTTCAAGAAAATCTATATGAGCTTTTTCTACCGGACAATATTTTTCGTTAAGTTCACGCAAATCCATTGTAAGAACATAAACGTCAAGCGGCTCTTTACAATGCTTTGTAACCGACAAAAGCGAAATCAACATTCCGTCAAAAACCTTGTCGTTTCCACAATACATTATAGGTAACATTTTTTTTAACTCCTGACATCTTTAACCGCACTCTCATCCAAAGCGGTCTGATCCTTAGCCCTATACTCGTAGTGAATATATTCATAAGTTGAATTTTTACTTCGTTCAACCATCGTATTATAAACAGTATTACGAAGTTGTTCTATTGCCTCCTTTTTTGGCAGACTTGAATCTGCTTCAAAAGGTCCGTCAACATAAGCGGTAATATTCGGTTTATCAGAAAAACGTCTTTTCTGATAAGTTACCGTAAAACAAAAGGTCTTAAGTCCGTAAGTTATCGGAAATCTGAATGAATCCGAGGCAAACGGTCTTATCTTTGTATAATACGGCCAGATATGTGCTTCCGGATAAATTACAATGCACTTTTTTTGCCCCGCAAGGCGTGTAAGATATTCCATAAAGCCGCGCATTCCAGCAATCTTATTCGGAAGCGGAACTGCACCAATCATCTTCATAAAAGTCTGAGTCCCCGGAAGCGAAATATTATCCGCATTTACGACAACCGCACACTCTGTCGGGAAAGTAATCATTGACGGCATGTAACCGTCTCCCGGAATCTGAGTATGATTTGCAAACAGATAAAATGACTGCTTTTTGCCGTTTGCATCTCGCGCCTGCTTTAAGACACGACGGTTTACTACCTTAAAGTGAAACTTTAACTTAACATAAAACCACGCAATCGGCGTCATTATTATTCTGTACAGAATGAACGCTATTAAATTCCAGAAAAAATTTTTAGGGCGGTATACATAATTCTGATCAACTGTTACCGTTTTACGGGTTACCCCTGAAAATTCATCGTTTTTTTCATCACTGTAGTAGCGGACTTCTCTGTTCATATTATTTAGACACCGTATTCCTCAAAAAGTTGCGCATAGTTGCTATGAGCGCCGTTTTATATTATTGTATCGGATATGAAAGAATTTATTCAATCCAGACGCATTTTTTGCGTAGCATTTGCAATATTTGCCTTTATTTGCATTCCTGCGCACTCAAATGCAACTCTTACACCTTACGAACAGTCCTGCATAGACAAAATGATGGCCTTCCGCGTGTCAATCTGCGCCTTAGATCCGTCACAGGCACTAGCAAAAGTCGATTCTTACAGGGCAAAAGTGCTTTCCAGCGAAGAATGCACTAAAATTTCAGAAGAGACTCAGC
Source organism: Treponema sp. (assembly GCA_024691105.1). Taxonomy (GTDB): domain Bacteria; phylum Spirochaetota; class Spirochaetia; order Treponematales; family Treponemataceae; genus Treponema_D. Next base: position 12,653 of record JAILNY010000082.1, read on the forward strand.
TTATTTTAGACACATTCTTAGTGCTTGAATCATTCAACTATATTTATGAACGTAATCAGACCGACCCGCGCCTTAAAACGCTCATATTAGCGCAGTATGACAAGCTCAACGCCTATATCGAAAAAAACAAAGATTCTACTATTAATAAGTGGCTTTACTGCATTGCAGGAGATGCAATTTCGTGCACAATGGGCTTTGTTTCTACAAGTGAAGCAATGAAACGCGGTCTTACAATTAAAGACTACTATCTTAAAGCGCTTGAACAGGATCCAAATTTTTCAATGGCACTTGTAAATGCAGGACAGTGGTTTTTTCAGGCGCCTGCAATCGGCGGCGGAAGTAAACAAAAGGCCCGCAGTTATTTTGAGCGCGCACTAAAGGCTTCGCGCAATAATGCAGAAAGCTATTATGCAAAAGCAATGCTTTCACAGTGTAAATTCAGCGACGGCGAAAAAGATACTGCCGCAGAGCTTCTTGAGCAGGCACTTTCTCTTGCTCCCGGAAGCCGACTTATCCTTAAAATGAAAGAAGTAAATTCAGTCGGAGAGAATTACTTTTACTACATCGTTCACCGTGCCGAAGTAGATAAAAAAATTGCAAAAAAAGCAAACTAGTCTTACAATAGTTTAATGGAGTACAAAACAATGGCTGAAGATTATAAACCTGAAGAATTAGGAACAAAATATAAAAAATACTTTGAACCGCTTTTGTCAAATTCAAAAGCACCTGCTGTAATTGACGAAACTAACGTTTACCAGCAGGCAAACCCGGTTCCTCGTAAAATTCTTTACGATATCATCAAAGAAAACATGGCCGAAGGCTCTCGTCTTGAAGGAAAAGAAAATTTTAAAGCCTTCTACGATGCCGTAAAAAGCGGAAAACGCGGCCTTATTCTGATGGAACACTATTCAAACCTGGACTTACCGGAAATTCTTCTTATGCTCGAGACAGAAGGCTCTGACTGGGCAAAAGATTTGTCTTCGCGCATTGTACCGATTGCAGGAATGAAGCTTAACGAAGCAAATCCACTTGTACGCGCCTGGACAGAAGGTTTTACACGCGTTGTAATTTATCCAAGCCGTTCTCTTAACAGTGTAGAAAATTCTAATATAAGTGAAGAAGAAAAAAAGGCCGAAGAAACTAAAGCTAAAAAGATTAACTTTGCGGCAATGCGTGCAATGGATGCATGTAAAAAACGCGGCGAAGTAATTCTTGTATTCCCTGCAGGAACCCGCTATCGTCCTGGTAAAGAAGAGACAAAGCGCGGCTTGCGTGAAATTGACAGTTACCTTCGTCTTTTTGACATAATGATTTTAGTTTCTAATAACGGAAACTGTCTCAGATTAAACCCTGCAGATCCTGAAAACATGCTGCGCGACCTTGTTTGCAAAGATGAAATTATTCTTGCAGCAAGTCCTGTCATTGACTGTAAAAAATTCCGCGAAGAACAGCTTGCAAAAATTCCAGCTGACGATCCGGATCCAAAACAGAAGACTGTTGACGCTGTAATGGCTGTCCTTGAAGCACAGCATAACGAAATAGAAAAAATTCACAAATCTTACGAATATTAACGGAGTGCTATGAACTATGACGTTGCAATTATAGGTTGCGGAGTCACCGGCGCTGCAATCGCTTACGAGTTGTCAAAATATAACCTTAAAGTTGTCGTTCTTGAAGCCGAAAACGATGTCGCCACAGGAACGACAAAGGCAAACAGCGGAATAGTTCATGCAGGATACGATCCTAAGCCAGGATCCCTTATGGCGCGCCTGAACGTTAAAGGAAACAGTGAGGCGCACAAAATCTGCCGCGCTCTTGATGTTCCCGTAAAATGGACAGGTTCTTTTGTCTGTGCCTTTGGTCCGGAAGACGATAAAACTGTAAAAGAATTATACGAGCGCGGTCTCAAAAACGGCGTACCAGAGCTTGAAATTTTAAGCGGTGTTCAGGCGCGCCAGGTAGAACCTAATCTTTCTGACAAAGTATCAAGTGCACTTTTAGCAAAAACAGCAGGGGTCATAAGCCCGTGGGAGCTGGCGCTGGCATTTGCGGAAACGGCAGTATTAAACGGTGTCGAGTTAAAGCGCAACTTTAGAGTCAGCGGTATCAGAAAAATCGATCAAGATGGAGTGAATAAAAATTACAAGAGCGCCTTTGAGATTAAAAGCGAAGACGGCACTTGTGTAAATTCATCCTTTGTAATAAATGCCGCAGGAGTCTGGGCAGACACAATACACGACATGGCTTGTAAGCCTTCGTTCCAGATTAAACCCAGCCGCGGCCAATACTATCTTTTAGACAAAGAAGCAGGCTCGATTGTATCGCACGTAATCTTTCAGTGCCCGTCTAACGGCACAAAAGGGATCCTTGTCTCGCCTACCTGTCACGGAAACATCATCGTAGGACCAGACGCAGTTGCAACTGAAAAAGATGACACTTCTGTTACACGCGAGGGCCTGGAGTTTGTCGCAGAGCTTGCAAAAAAATCTGTTCCATCGATAAACCTTGGACTTTCTATCAGAAACTTTGCGGGAGTGCGGGCAAATTCAACCAGCGACGATTTTATAGTCAAAGAAGACGATGAATGCAAAGGCTTTATTGACTTTGCAGGAATCAAATCGCCGGGCCTATCGGCTGCGTGCGCAATGGGAGAAGAAGCGCTTTCTATCTTAGAGCGCGCTGGTCTCATTATAGAACAGAAAAAAACTTTTACTGACACAAGAAAAAAAATCCGCTTTGCAGAGCTTTCTGAGAAAGAAAAAATTGAATTAACCTCGCGCGATTCATCTTACGGGCGCGTCATCTGCCGCTGCGAAACAATCACAGAAGGCGAAATCCTTGCTGCGCTGAACTCTCCGATAAAACCAGTTTCTGTTGACGGAATAAAACGCCGCTGTAACGCCGGCATGGGCCGCTGTCAGGGCGGATTTTGCAGTCCGCGCGTAATGGAACTTTTGGTAAAATCTGGAATAGACTTAAACGAACTTGTTTTGGACAAAGCAGGCTCTTACATTGTTACAGGCTGGTAGTTTATGGCAGAATTTGATCTTGTTGTTATAGGAGCAGGTCCTGCAGGTCTTGCGGCCGCTCTTGAAGCATGGAACAAAGGAATTAAAAAAATCCTCATTATAGAACGCGCAAAAGAAGCCGGTGGAATTTTGAATCAGTGCATTCACAACGGGTTTGGTCTGCACTTTTTTAAGGAAGAATTAACGGGTCCTGAATACGCAGGCCGCTTTGTGAATATGATAAAAGAAACCGGTGTCGAGCTCTGGCTTGATACGATGGTGCTCGATGTGACGTGCGACGCCGGAATCCCTTCCGAGGCGCGCTCGATTTCAGGCTGTGAAAGCGGAGTCATCGATTCTAAGGCGCGCGCGGAATCAGACGCCGCGGAAAGCGCCGGGATCACTTCAGACGCGCACGCTGCAAACGGCGTGACCACAAAAAACGCGCAGGCCGGCAACTCGTCACTCAAAACCATCCACGCGGTTAACCCTCAAAACGGCTATCAGACTGTCAGCGCAAAGGCGGTTGTCCTTGCCATGGGATGCCGTGAGCGAAGCCGCGGCGCCATCGGGATTCCTGGAACTAGACCTGCCGGCATTTTTACGGCGGGTACTGCACAGCGATTGATTAACATGGAAGGCCTGATGGTCGGAAAACGCGTTGTCATTTTAGGAAGCGGCGACATCGGTCTTATTATGGCACGTCGGCTTACGCTCTCGGGGGCAAAAGTCCTCGCGTGTGTCGAGTTAATGCCATACTCTGGCGGCCTTACAAGAAATATCGTTCAATGTCTTGAAGACTTTGATATTCCGCTTTACCTTTCGCATACGATAACGGACATCAAGGGAAAGTCTCGCGTTGAAAAAGTTATCGTTTCTAAAGTTGATGAAAACCGAAAGCCGATACCTGGAAGCGAGATTGAGTTTGAATGCGATACCGTTTTGCTGAGCGTAGGACTTTTGCCCGAGAATGAACTTACAAAGAATGCGGGTATTAAAATTGATCCGCGAACAAAGGGCGCCTTTGTTTATGAAAACCGTGAGACTTTGTGTCCGGGCTTTTTTGCTTGCGGCAACGTTGTTCATGTTCACGATCTTGTAGACTATGTTACAGAAGAAAGTCAGATTGCAGGGCGAGGAGCTGCGGAATATATCAAGGCACTTGAATCAGGCTGCGCGGTTAGTGCGACCGGTTCAAATAGCGCGATTTCGATTTCTACTGACAAAAACATTGCGTATACTGTTCCGCAGTTTATTCACGCAGACACAAAAGAAAAACTTACCGGAATATTTTTTAGAGTACGCCGCGTTTATAAAGAAGACGTTAATATCGTAGTTTACGCCGTAACCAAAGACGGAGCCAACGCATGCGATGTTACCAGCGGCGGAAAAAGCGAAGACGGCGCTAATAAAATTCAACTTGCAAAATTTAAACGCGAGAGACTCGCACCTGGTGAGATGGAGCGCATTAATTTAATTCAATCGCAGCTTGAACAAGCGCGCGGAAAGACGCTTTACATAGAAATTAAGGAGGCAAGCGTATGAAACATTTTATCTGTCTTTGCTGCCCCAAAGGCTGCCACCTTAATGTCGATGAAGAAAACAATTTTGCAGTAACGGGAAACTCGTGTTCCCGCGGCGAAGAATACGGCAAGACCGAAGCAACCAGCCCGCAGCGCACAGTCACAGCAACAGTCCGTGTCAAAAGCGCCGAGCATCCACGCTGCCCGTGCAAAACAAATAAAACTGTTTCTAAAAATTTGATTTTTGACGTAATCGGAGAAATTAACAAAATAGAACTAATTCCACCTGTAAAAACCGGACAGGTCATAATTAAAAACGTCTGCGGCACAAATGCAGACATCGTTGCAACAGGAGATATCGTATGAAATACATAATGGCATTTGACGCAGGAACAACTTCTAATCGCTGCATTCTCTTTAACAAAAAAGGCGACATCTGTTCTGTTGCACAGCGAGAGTTTAAACAGATTTATCCAAAAGCTGGCTGGGTTGAACACGACGCTCACGAAATCTGGGCGACTCAATACGGTGTGGCCGCAGAAGCAATGCAGAAAATCGGAGCCGGCGCAAAAGACATTGCCGCAATCGGAATTACTGATCAGAGAGAAACTACAATCGTATGGGACAAACAGACAGGAGAGCCTGTTTATAATGCAATCGTCTGGCAGTGCCGCCGCACTTCTGAATACTGCGACAGCTTAAAAGCAAAAGGACTTGAAAAGTCATTCCGCGAAAAAACAGGTTTGATTATCGATGCATATTTTTCTGCGACAAAATTAAAATGGATTTTGGATAACGTAAAGGGTGCTCGTGAGCGCGCCGAGAAAGGTGAGCTGCTTTTTGGAACTGTAGAAACCTGGCTTATCTGGAAGCTTACAAAAGGAAAAGTTCACATCACAGATTATTCTAATGCGTCACGCACGATGCTTTTTAATATCAACACTCTTGAATGGGACAAAGACATTCTCCACGAATTGAACATTCCTGAAATCATGCTTCCAAAACCAATGCCTTCAAGCTGTATTTATGGTGAAACGGATCCTGATTTTTTTGGTCACCCGATAAAGATTGCAGGCGCTGCTGGAGATCAGCAGAGCGCATTGTTCGGGCAGACATGTTTTAAAAAGGGCGAAGCAAAGAATACTTACGGCACCGGCTGCTTTATGCTGATGAACACTGGCACAAAGCCTGTTCTTTCTAACAACGGACTTTTGACGACAATCGCGTGGGGTCTTAACGGCAAAGTAAATTATGCGCTCGAAGGCTCTGTATATGTTGCAGGCGCTTCGATTCAGTGGCTGCGCGATGAGATGCACATTATTGACTCTGCCCCGGAAGCAGACTACATGGCAACTCGCGTGCCGGACACAAACGGATGCTATGTAATACCGGCATTCACAGGTCTTGCAGCTCCTTACTGGGATCAGTACGCGCGTGGAACTGTTGTAGGCCTTACACGCGGCGTAAATAAATATCACTTTATCCGCGCAACACTTGAATCAATTGCCTACTCTACCTGCGATCTTCTCGAGCAGATGGAAAAAGATTCCGGGACAAAAATAAAGGCTCTCAAAGTTGACGGCGGCGCAAGTAAATCTGACTTTTTGATGCAGGTTCAGTCAGACCTTCTTGACCGTGAACTTTACCGTCCGACATGTACAGAGACAACGGCAATGGGAGCGGCATACCTTGCAGGTCTTGCTGTCGGCTACTGGAAAGATACTGACGAAATTAAAAAGAACTGGAAGGTTGGTAAAACTTACAAGAATACGATCACAGAAGAAAACCGCGAAAAACGTCTTAAGGGCTGGCACAAGGCTGTAAAATACGCAATGGGCTGGGCAAAGGACGACGAATAATGGCTGATAAAATTCGACAGCAGCTCCGCTTTACGGGCCGTGTTCAGGGTGTGGGTTTTAGATACACTGCAAACATCATTGCACAAAACCTTGGTCTTACTGGCTGGGTCTTTAATGATTTTGACGGCTCAGTTTTGATGCAGGTACAGGGAACAAAAAACGGAATCGACACTATGATTGAAAGGCTCCGTAATGGCTCGTATATAGAAATTGATAATGTCGAGCGTACTGATATGGCAGTTGATACGGACGAGCACAGCTTCCGCGTTAAATCATGGTGATGCGAGTTTGCTCGAACCACACGGCGAAACTTGCTTCGCGTGGCGCACGCAACAACGTATATTCGCTAAGAACTGAAATTTACGTGCGCGCAGCATGATGGCGTTTTTTTTCTTTGTACTGTTCTTTGTCGGCGTCCATGATAAGGCTTTCCAGATCGCAGTTGTCTTTGTCATACGCAACGCCGCCGATACTGATGTTCACTTTAAATGGAAGCTCTTTTCTTGCACAGATTTCTTCGCTGATACTTTCCATTCGCATTCTTACCTGATCAAGTTTTACAATCGTAAGACCCGGCGCAACAATTACAAATTCATCACCACCAAGACGGCAAATCAAGTCGTTAGAACGGAACGTACGCTTTAAAATTTCACTCTGAGTTTTAATCGCAACATCACCATACTCGTGACCGTAAGTATCGTTTATCATTTTTAAGTGGTCCATATCACAGAACAATATGACACCGTTTTTTTCAAGCTGAATTGAAAGACTTATAGAATCCGTTCCGTACTTCATCAAACCGCGTCTGTTCATTAAGCCTGTAAGTTCATCAGTATAAGACTTAATATTTAAATCGCGGTTCATTTTTGCAAGCTCCGCTTTTTCTTCGATATTGCGTGTGTACTTGTAGGCCTGTGCAATTTCGTTTGCAAGAATCTTTAAAAAGATAATATGAAGCTGAATTGTTTCGTAATCCGCATGAACGATAATATAGCCATAACTAAAATCGCCGTAGAAAATCGACTGAACTAAAATTGGCTTTGGAACGTCAGATTCAAACTTAGGTGGAATATAAGTTTTGTGCAGATCAAATTCATACTTAGTATTTATTTCTCTTATTCCGCGTTCGTAGTTTACGTAAAAAGCAAGTTCTGCAGTATCAGGAATTTTTGGAATCTCACCGATATCAACAAACACAGGTTCTTTGTAAAGACAAACTGCCGCAGAATTTATCTTGTTAAATCCCATAAGGTCGTACATTTTTTCAAATACAATCTGCAAAGTTTCGTCAGACTGAGTGTTATCCAAAAGGCTGTGAATACGACTCAGACACCAGTTATTTCTGACAAGAGCCTCGCGTTTTTCATCTGCGATGCTTGCGTAATACATTGCGGATTTTTTAGTTAAACAACCACACGAGTCACGGTAAACAGGCTTTGCAGGAATTACAACAGACTTAGGATTCTCTATTCCATTTGCATAGTTAAGCGCAAGTTTTGCGGCAGCCTTACCCTGAAGTTCAATCTGCTGATTAATCGTTGTAAGAGTAATCTCGTCAGTTGATGCCTGCGGAATATCATCGTAACCGACAACCTTAATATTTTCCGGAACTTTTAATCCGAGCGATTTTAAATACGAAATACAGCCGTAAGCCATTTTGTCATTTGCAGCAAAAATTGTATCAAAGTCAATCTGTTCTTTTGATTTATAACGCTTTGACAACTGTTCAACTGCGCTGTCAAACATAAAGTTTCCGTAAAAAACTTTATCTTCGTCAAACTCGATATTATTTTCTTTTAAGGCATTTCTAAAATCGTTGAGCCGCGCTCGTGCCTCTACAGAATGATTTATGTCAGCTGACATAAATGCAAAACGCTTAGAACCATGATTTTTTATCATGTGCGAAACCAGCTCTGAATAAGCACCTTTGCATGAAACGCTTGTATAACAGGTTGTATTAAATTTAAGTGGAAGTGTTACAGAAACGACTTTCTTTTCTGCAATCGGACTTAAAAGCTCGTTAAGTTCTTCTACAGAAACATTTGAGCAGAATGTAGGCGTACAGATTATTATCGCATCGATTCGTTCGCAGGCTGCAACTCTGAGAGTTGTCCAATACTGCATTCCAAAAAAATCTTCTTCATAAATTGGAATTCGAATCTGGCTCAAAAACAAATCAACATCTTTGTCTTTGTAAAAATCAAAGATGCCTTTTAAGAGAGCCTGATTATAATCTGAATTAATCTCATGTACAAATACTGCTATTTTCTTTCGCATAACAATACATATATTATAACAGTATTTGCAGGATTTTGAAATAATTATTTATTTTTGTGGCTCTTCAGATTCATCTCGCTTTTCAAGTTCATCAAGATAATACTGACCATAACGCTGAGATTCTGGATTATCAATTTTGAGCATTTTTTTGTAACATTCTCTGGCTTTGCCAAAATCATTTTCAAGCTCATACATATAGCCAAGGTTGCCAAGAATTATGTAATCTTTTTTGTCCAGAGAATGAGCTCTTTTTAGAACTTCAATTCCTTTTTTATTATTTCCTGAACGAGCATAAAATCTTGCAGTATGATTTAAGCCGATTATGTTATTCGGATAATTTTTTTCTATCGCATGAATTACACTTTCAAGAGATTCAGCTGGCCCTTGATTAAATAAAATTCCGCAGTAATCGTTGAGCCCAGAAAACAGCGCCTCTTCGCCATTCGGGATAAGTTCATCTTTTGACCACTTCCATTTATTTTTTATTTTTACTGAAGTCTCTATGGCAGTCAAAATTGCATCTGTTGCCTCTTTGTAATTTTCAGACTGCAGCAAAGATGAACACTTACCAAAATGAACATCAAGTCTGTCAGGCTGTTTTTCCAATGCTTTATCAAGATAAGAAATTCCAGTTTTTACATCGTCCTGATTATAAGTACGTTTGTCATATAAACCATAGCGGCCATCGGACATTTGTCCCATTATCGAATTTACTTTTACATCACGATTAAGGTAATAGTTAAAATATGCGATTTTCAATTCTGTAGATTCCGGTTCTTCTTTTTCCCATTCCTGTAAAATTGAAGAAGCCTTTTCAAAATTTTTATTCTGAATTGAATCCACAAAATCATTCCAGAAATCTTTTGCAAAACTGAATGAAGCGCAAAGCGACAAAATGACTGACGC
>JAILNY010000113.1 GCA_024691105.1 Treponema sp.
GAAGGAATTTAACACTTGTAAATTCTTTAAAACTCCCCCATAATTAAATATGGAAAACATATCAATCATTCTTTCAGATTTAGACGGAACACTCTTTCACAACGACAAATCAATTTCAGATTTTACAAAACAGATTATACGGCAGGCACAGTCCAACGGCATTAAGTTTGGAATCTGCACTTCGCGCGCAAAAATTAATGCAATAAAATTTCTTGACGGAATTGAACCTGACATTCTTATTACAAACGGCGGCGGAATAGTATATTGCGATGATAAAAAAATTTATGATTGTGAATTTACTCCAGAAGAAACCCGAAGATTAATCGATGCAACTTTTGAAGTATTCGGAAAAGACATCGTCATTTCAACAGATAACGAGCATGCACTTTATTCAAATTCTAAAGAAGAACTCGGCGACAAATACTGGACCTACAATGATTTTTCCGACTTCCAGGAACCATGCATGAAGCTTTGCATCGAAAGTCAGGACAAAGAAAAAATTGAAAAAGTGGCATCTGTCATCGGCCTTGAAGAAATTGACTATCTTCCATTCTCAGACATTCCCTGGTACAAGCTCAGCAAAAAAGCCGCGACAAAAGAAAACGCAATAAGTCAATTGTGCCGCTACCTCAATATCACGCCGGCAAAAATCGCAGCCTTTGGAGACGACTTTAACGACATCGGAATGCTTAAACTTTGCGGCAAAGGAATTGCAATGGAAAACGCAATTGAAGAAGTAAAAAAAGCCGCCGATCAGGTTTGCGATTCAAACGAGAACGACGGCGTTGCAAAATGGATTAAAAAATATCTTTAATCTTTTTTTCCGCGCAATTTATTAAAGAGTTTAATCAAAAGTCCGACACGGCCAAACAAAAGCCAGAACAAAAGAGCTATAAGTGCAACGATCGGAACGCCGTACGCAACAAAATAAAACAGGAACAAAACAAAACCCGCAAAAAACTCAACAACATTAACCGCAAAATTGCGGAAGCCCTCACCCATGTCAGGCCAGACAAAACCGTTTTCGTTTTTATCAAACGGCAATCGTACATGAATCGAAAGTGTTGAATAGTCAATCTGATTAGAAAGACGCTTCATTCGTCCTTCCATCGATTCAAGTTCAGTTATCACATTGTTCAGCTGGCGCTCAATTTCAAGCAGGTCCTTAATATCTTTTGCAGTCGACAGATAACCTTCAAGTTTTTTCTTTAAGATTTTCTTTGTGTTTATGCGTGAATTTAAATCATAAAATTCATCTGTAACATCGCGGCTATCCTGCGAGCGGTCGATAACCTTTCCAAAGTCTCCGGCTTCATTCATTGCCTGTTCAAATTTTTCGCAGGGAATTTTTACAGTACAGTAAAAATCTCTTTCACCGGTACTTGAACTTGTAATATATCCACCGTACTTTTTAGAAAATTCATCAGCCTTTTTTTCAAGATCTGCAAGACTGTCTGCTTCGAGTAAAACAGAACCGTTTTTGATAAGCTTTCTTTCGACAATTTCATTTTGCCCCGTACTTTCAGAATCGCTTTGTTCTTCAAGCATCATATCAGATTCAAAAACAACGTCAGAAGCATTTCTGCCGCTATCTTTCATCTTCATCATTTTTGTTTCACCCAGGGAATTTAGTGCAGGCGCTTCATTTTTTCTTGCAGACTTTGCTCCGCATGAACCAAGCACAAAAAGCACACTTACTGCCGCGCAAACGTATAATATCTTTTTCATGATTTTTTTAATCTCCATACAGATATAATAACGCATTGCGAAGGGAAGTTACATTCATTTTTCTCAAGCACTTGCAAAACGACTGTCCGCGCGCACGACTTCTTCATCCGGCCAGCCACTTGCAAAACCTTCAATAATATGCTATTGTCAACACATCAAGCCGGAATGTTGGAATGGTAGACAAAGCAGACTCAAAATCTGCCGCGGGCAACCGCGTGAGAGTTCAAGTCTCTCTTCCGGTATAAATCCTGAAAAAGCGAAAGTCTTTTTCAGGATTTTTTTTTGCCCTACATATTAAGACCGCCTTCCACGCTCCGCATCTCAATCGCTTCTTTCATGTGAAGAGCCTCAATCAATTCACTGCCTGCCATGTCCGCAATCGTTCGAGATACCTTTAAACAGCTGGATAGCGCACGAGGCGACATCTCGTTTTTTTCCGAAGCCTTTTCAAGCATATTGCCGGCCTCTTTTGTCGTTCTGCAAAACTCCAAAACCTGTGCAGGATTCATAAGAGCATTCTTAAATCCCTGTCTGTTTCTCTGAGCAAGAACGCCTCGTGCGATTTCTTTTCTAAGACCATCAGTTGAAAAACAAGGCAGGTCCGCAGCATTTTCATTTCCGACATCTGTGCGACCTTCATCCGCCGAACTGATTTGCTTTTCGTTTTCAACAACCTCAACTTTTACGCGGATATCAATTCTATCCAAAAGCGGCCCCGAAAACTTTTTCCAATACAATTCAACAGATCTTGCGCTGCACAAACAGACTTTTGACACCGAACCGTAATTCCCGCAGGGACATGGATTTGTGGCCATCAAAAGTTGAAAATTTGCCGGGTAGCAGGTAGTCCGTCCGGCTCTACTCAGACTGATACACTTACTCTCCAAAGGAACTCTCAACATTTGCAAAACTGAGCTTTTAAACTCAGCAGCCTCATCCAAAAACAAAACTCCATTATGCGCAAGAGAAATTTCACCCGGTCTGCAGTTAACACCGCCACCACAAATTCCTTCGAGCGACGCCGTCTGATGAGGCATCCTGAACGGAGGCTTTCTTATCAGCGGACTATTTGGACTTAAGTTTCCAGCCAAAGAATAAATCCTTGTAACAGGATACGCTTCTTCGACCGACAGCGCAGGCAACAATTCTCCAAACCTCTGCATGCACATCGTCTTACCACAGCCGGGCGGTCCAAAGCTCAAAACATTATGTCCTCCACAGGCCGCAACCTGCAAAGCCCTCACAAGAGTTTTCTGTTCCTTTACAAGTGAAAAATCAAACTGCTCATCTTTCTTACTGAACAAGACTCCGTCCAACATAACAAATCCATCCGGAACAACACCCTGACCTCGTTTTGTTTCAAGCGAAGTGAACAATTTTTCGTCACGCAAAGACTCAAAAGCCTCTGTCAATGTTTCTGCCGCAAAGACCTTCATTCCGTCAACTTCTCTGGCTTCGCCAGCGTTCTCTCGTGGAACAATGCAATACCGTATTCCGCTTGCAATGGCAGTACTTGCCGCCGCGTGAACACCTCTTACAGCACGGACCTTTCCAGAAAGTTCAAGCTCACCCATCACAAGAATGCCGTCTCCAAAATCACAGATAGATTTTTCAGATGAGCAGTTTCCTGTATGTGAACTACTGTTGTCAGACTCTGCAAGAACCGCTAAAGCCACTGCCAGATCAAAACCCGCGCCTTCTTTCTTTAAATCAGCTGGGGATAAACTGATTAAAACACGCTCCATCGGAAATTCATAATTTGAATTTCTGATAGCTGAACGCATACGCTCGCGGCTTTCTTTGACAGCACCATCAGCAAGTCCTACGATATCAACCGCAGGAATTCCTCGCCTCAAGTCAACTTCAACTGTTACAAGAGATCCTTCGTAACCAAAAGGGGAAAATGAAAATATCTGCATACCAACCTCATACAGATATCATCTATTTAGTTTTGAATTTTGCGACCAATTTTAAAAAAAATTTATAAAAATTTTGAAATTTCTTCAAAAAAGCGGTCTTCTATCTTGCGGCCGCCGCATGTTCGCCCGATTTTTCTGTCAGCCCTAACCGCTTCTCCATGATAGTCACTTCCGGCCGTTACAATAAATCCAAGCTCCCGTGCAAGCTGTTCCAGGCGGACACACTCGCCGACCCGGGCGCCGGGATGATATGCTTCAAGCCCGACAATTCCGCGCTCTTTTAAATCTTCAAATACCGGGCGGATTTTTCCAAAGCTTACATAAATCGAAAGCGGATGGGCCATCACCGGAACGCCCCCAGAGTTTTTTATTGCCTCTATCGCTTTATCCAAGTCGGCGCCCTGCCTGTCTACATACCAGGGACAATTCTTTCCGATATACTTATCAAAGGCCATCTGCCGGTTCTTTACGATTTTCTTTTCGACCATGTAGGCGGCAAAATGCGGACGGCCAAGACATTTAGTCTTAAATTCCGAAAGAATTTCTTCTAAACTAACATCAAATCCGGCATCCTGCATTTTTTTTATCATCTGCGCATTGCGTTCATCACGCCCCTGCTGCAAATCCTTTACGATTTTCAAAAAATCTTCAGACGGCTCCTTAAGCCCAAGCCCTAAAAGGTGAAATTCACCCGTAGGCCAGTCTATATTCAATTCAACACCGCGGACAAACTTAAGACCGCATTCATCAGCAGCATTCTGCGCCTCATCTAACCCGTCAATTGTATCGTGATCCGTTAAAGCAAGCACAGAAACCGAACTTGAAAAAGCGTGCTTGACTAATTCACCAGGAGATAAAACACCGTCAGAGGCCGTTGAATGTGTATGCAAATCTATCATATAGAAAATATATCATAAATTGATTTTTTTTGACATATTTTCTGCTATGCAAAAACTGAATTTATGGTGTATAATATATTATTAGTGTAAAACGCAGGATAGAGGAAAGTTTACCATGCCAAAAGCAGTACAATACGCAAAAGGATCTATTATTTATTTCTCAGGAGACAAAGACGACAGAATTTACATTCTTCAAAAGGGTCTTGTTATTCTGACAAGTACAGATATTGAAACAGGTCTTTCTGTAACTGAACAGGTAAAAAATGGTGAGTTCTTTGGTGTAAAATCTGCGCTCGGTCACTTTCCAAGAGAAGAAACTGCAACAGTTCTCGAAGACACAATTGCAGTTACAATGTCTGTTTTTGAATTTGAAAATATTTTCTCTACTAATAAAGATGTAATTATGAAGATGCTCCGTGTTTTTTCGGGGCAGTTAAGACAGCTGCATAAAAAAACAGAAAGCATTCTTAAAAGCAAGGTCTCTGCAGACTTGTCTGATGGAATGCATGCTGTAGCAAAATCATTTTATAATGATGAACAGTACAGAGCCTGCTGCGATGTTTGTCTTAAATATCTTCAAAGCTATCCGTCAGCTCCTGACAAAGATGCTGTTTCAAAGCTCTATGCAGATTCAAAGCTCCGTGTAGAAAAACTTAAGGCCCGAAAGACACAGGTTGTTGAAGAGCCTGTTACAACAGAAGGTGCTTTAAAACAGTTCAGTCTTCCAGCCTTTGAACGCTTTGCAAAAAAATATGAACCTGAACAGGTAATTATTTCTGAGTTTGAACCTGGAAACAGTTTTTATCTGATTCAGTCTGGACAGGTTCAGCTTGTAAAATGTGTAAATGGCTCAAAAAAGAATCTTGATATTTTAAAACCTGGTGAATTTTTTGGAGAAATGGCAATTCTTGATAACTCTCCGCGATCTGCAACCTGTATGGCAATTGGTCCTGTTGAGTGTCTTGAATTTAACAAAGAAAATTTTTCGCTTTTAATTGCCGGAAACCCGCAGCTTGCATTGATTCTTCTAAAGCTCTTCTGCAAACGTATTTACGACCAGAAGCGCCGCTTACGTATTCTTGTAATTAAAGATCTTGCATGCCGCGTTGCAGACGTATTCCTCATGTACGATGAGATGAATCCGTCAATCAACCCGGCTGAGCATTCGAGAAAATTCAACATCACTGTTCCTGATATTTCTCACTGGGCAGGACTCCCTGCAGAAGTAACCCGCGACGAAATAAACAAGCTTGTCGAAAAACGCAAGCTTGAAGTTTACGATACCTACATGGTTATTACAAACATCGCAGAGCTTCGCCGTACAGTCGAGTCAAAGATCTCAGCAAGATAAATCCGCGCGACCCTCAATTCGCGTGCGGCACAGTATTGCGCGTAATTGAATTTTATAACGCTTTCTGTTATATTCCTAAGAGTAATTTAATTGCCAACTTAGCTCACCTGGTAGAGCAGCTCCCTCGTAACGAGCAGGTACTCGGTTCAAGTCCGGGAGTTGGCTAAAGTTTTAGTAAGAGGGATACTTGCTAAAACCTTATAAAATAAGCATTTACAAATCACATTGACCTTCGTTGATTTGAAAATATCAACCAAATATCAACCGTTGATAAATAATCAAGGAGGAAATTGTGGAATATCACATCTTCAAAAAACCAACGAAGTCAAAAAATAAAATTGTACATCGCTGGTATTATTATTACGTTGACCCATTTACAGGAAAGAAAGTTCAGAAGGTTTGCAAAAACTGCAGAACTCAAGCAGAAGCTAATGCATACATTTCACAACTGAGTAGTCCCTTTGAAGAAAAAAAGATTTGTATCAAAGACATCACAAACTACATGTTTATTCCAGGTTCAGCTCACATGGAACGCATGGAAAAATTCGGAAGAAAACTTGATATAAAAACTATAAAAGACAAACGACATCTTCTGGATATTTTTGTATCAAAATTTGGAGACACACTTTTACAAGACTTAACTGTTCCCAAAGTAATTGATTTTTTATTTTCCTTTGGAGATAAAAGATCAGGCAGCTGGAAAAACAATATGCTGACTGTAATAGGAGAAGTATTTGACGAAGCTCCTTTTTATGGATTAACAAATATCAAACGTCCCTCGTTTCCAAAGTTTGCACGTAATTCAAAAAAGAAAGATATCTTTACAACAGATGAATTACAACGGATATTCGATGAAAACAATTGGATCAAGTTAGAGCAGCAAAAATATTCACACCAGCCAATGTTCAAAGAAGACTACACTCCCCTATACCTTATGTTCTTAACCTGTATAACTTGTGGTCTTAGACTTGGAGAAGCTATCGGTGTAAAAGTAAATCAATTTTTATTTGATGACGGCATTTTCCTTGTAAACGGATTTTACAAACACGAATCTAAAATCAGAACTACATTCAATAAATGCGGATCCGACGAAGATAAAAAGTTGCGTGTAGTTCCATTATCAGATGCGCTGAACATTCGTATGAGAAAATATGTTCAGGAACACAATTTAACTGATGAAGACTATGTATTTACACGCTATGGGGCTCCTATAAACAAGAAGCTTGCTGAAAACTGGTTTTCTCATATCTTAACGATTGCAGGAATAGAAAAAGATGGGAGAACTTTAACACCACACTCATTAAGGTTTACATATGTAACAAGAATGAGAAGAATGGAATCTGGCGAAACTGTAAAAAAACTTGCCGGCCATACAAGCATTGTAATGACTGACTATTATACCAGAGCCGAGATTCCGGAAATGTGTAAGGCACTCCAGCCTGTAAAAGAAGCTGTAAACGGTTTATTCGAGTAATATGCCCAAAATTTGGCTTATACCCCAAAATATCGCTCAAAGAACTCCGTTAACCGCTGAATTACATTCTTCTTTACTTCGCTTCTGTTACCGCCGCCAAAACGAGAAACAGCCGGGAGGATTTTATCAATATCTGTCCCGGTAGTTCTTAAGGCACCGTCACGGAACGAGTTTTCAATAAAGGCTTTTGTTTCCTCCGGTTTAAGCTTTAGTTCTTCGGTAATTGCTTCAAGCTCTTCTTCTTTCTTCTGTTCAACATAAGACTGCCAGTCTTTCTGTATATCTGTAGAAGTATTTATCTGAGAAATGAAGTTTTCGATAAGATCTTTTTTACTTCTAAGCTCGATACTTCCGCCAATGGCTTTCTTAATATCAACAAGAATCGTAGAATCCTTACAGTTAGAATCATGATATTTTGCAACAAGCATAAGAATATAATCAATATTTATATCAACCTGCTTGATAAGTTCCATCTCAAAAATAATATCATCATTAATATTCTCTTTATCACCCGTTTCTGTCGGACGAAGTTCATCATGAATATCAATATAATGACTCTGATAATCCTGAAGATCATTTATCTTAAGAAGAGTGTCACCGTCAAACTGGTCAAAAGTAGTAAGAATATTGCGCATTCTAAGAATTGCGCCATAAAGCATAACAAATTCTTTTTTCTTTTCCTCGCCAAATGTAGCCTGCATAAAGTCTGTAAGAGGAAACTTAGTCAAAAGTTCATCTACAAGTTCTTTATAACCTTTATGATATTTATCTTTTTCGTCTGTAAAACCGTTATAATAATCTTCAAAACTTCTTAGTAAAATAGTCCCTTTTGCATTCTTATCACCAAACAAAGCAATTGCTTCATCCGTCTGAGTAGAAAGATCTCTAAAGCAGACAATGTTTCCGAATGTCTTTATAGAGTTTAAGATACGATTTGTTCGGCTGTAAGCCTGAATCAAACCATGCATCTTTAAATTTTTATCTACCCACAAAGTATTTAAAGTCGTTGCATCAAAACCTGTAAGGAACATATTAACGACAATAAGAATATCAAGTTCTTTATTCTTCATGCGAAGTGAAACATCTTTGTAATAATTCTGGAATTTGTCACTTGAAGTATCATAATCTGTGTGGAACATCTTATTGTAATCTTTAATTGCACTTTCAAGATGATCACGGCTTACTACATCTAGTCCTGCTGTATCGTCAGAGTTTTCATCATCGACAAAGCCGTTTTCGTCTTCTGCTTCGTTTGCTCCAAAGCTGTAGATCATTCCGACTTTTAAGCAACACTGCGGATTTTCTTCTATCTGCTTTTTAAACTCTTTATAATATTTAACAGCGGTTTCAATCGACTGAACACAGAACATAGAATTAAAGCCAGACATATGCTTTAATTCTTTTATCTCTTTAACTTCTTCACGGTTTTTAGCACTTGCTGATTCTGCGATATTAGTTAATGCCTTAAACTCATATTTACCGCCGTTTGTATTACGCTTTGTTTTCTGGTCAAAATGCTCAATGATATATGAAACAACAGCTTCTATTCTCTTTTCAGAAGCAAGAGCGCCTTCTTTATCAATTCCGGCTACATCCTTATCTTTGACACCGTCCTTCATCCGGATTGTCGTTATGTAGTCAATACGGAACGGCAATACATTATGGTCATTGATAGCATCAACGATTGTGTATGTATGAAGTTTTTCACCGAATGCCTGGTCAGTAGTTTTTATTCCGCCTGCACCATTACTGCCTGCATTCTTCTGAAAAATCGGAGTACCAGTAAAACCGAACAGATGAAACTTTTTAAAATTCTTTACGATATCTTTATGAAGCTCACCAAACTGAGAACGGTGGCATTCATCAAAAATCATTACTATATGACTTTGAAAAATTGGATGTCCTTTATTTTTCTTTACAAAGATTCCAAGTTTCTGAATCGTTGTAATAATGATTTTCTTTGTCGGATCTTCAAGCTGCTTTGTAAGGACAGCAACAGACTTGTTTGAATTTGCCGCATCCTTCTGAAAGCGGTCATATTCTTTCATCGTCTGATAATCCAAGTCTTTTCTGTCTACGACAAACAGAACTTTATCTATGCAATCCATTCTGCTTGCAAGAATAGCCGTCTTAAAAGATGTAAGAGTTTTCCCGGAACCAGTTGTATGCCAGATATAACCACCAGCTTCGATAGTTCCTTCCTGATGATAATTTGTAGAAACAAGAATCTTATTTAAGATGCGTTCTGTAGCAGCAATCTGATAAGGTCTCATTACAAGAAGCGTATTATTTGTATCAAAAACACAATATTTTGTTATTACATTAAGAATTGTATGTTTTGAAAGGAAAGTCTTTGCAAAGTCTTCAAGATCATTTATTATCTTGTTCTTTGCATCTGCCCAGTAGGAAGTAAACTCGTATGAGTTACTTGTTTTCTTTCCGCTTCCTTTTTTATTATTCATTTCTTTGATATGGCATTCTCGAGTTGTATTTGAATAATATTTTGTATTTGTTCCGTTGGAAATTACGAAAATCTGAATATACTCAAAAAGTCCGCAGCCAGCCCAGAAACTGTCACGATTGTATCGTTTAATCTGATTAAATGCTTCTCTAATAGCAACTCCACGGCGTTTTAGTTCGCAGTGAACCATAGGAAGTCCGTTTACAAGAATTGTAACATCATATCGATTTTCATAACGGGTTTTATTCTGATTATCCGAGTGACTTATTTTATAATCTGCAACAGTATACTGATTAAGTACCTGCAGACTGTTATTATGAATATTATTTTTATCGATGAGATAAATATTTTTTGACTCACCGTTATCCCGCTTTAAAATCTGAATATGATCTTCCTGAATTTTTCTTGTCTTTTCTACGATGCCGTCATTATTTGAAGCAATATTCTGCATAAAAAAAGTCTGCCACTCATTATCTGTAAACTTATAATGATTTAGTTTTTCAAGCTGCGTTCTAAGATTTGCAATAAGTTCTTCTTCGCTGTTAATATGAATGTATTCATAGCCTTCCTGCTGAAGCATTGCAATAAAATTTGCTTCAAGCTGAGCTTCACTCTGATATTCCTGTCTTCTAGCGTATGCAGGAATGTATTCTGAGACGACAGTTGCCTCGTTTGTTTCCATGACGATGTTATACATATTTAATCTCTTCCTTCTTTTAACCATGTAGCTATATCAATAATTCTTACACCATCTTTTGAATACTCTTCATGACGAGTACGGGCAATAATTACTTTTGGGTAAGCGTCTTTTATTGAGAGCAGAGGTGTTATTTCGCGCTCAAAAGTTTTTTCGTTGCTGATATCATCGCTAACCTGAATATAGATTTTTTCATTTTGCTTTATAGCGACAAAATCAATCTCTTTTTTATAAAGAACTCCGGCATATAATTCATAACCGCGGCGCAAAAGTTCCATTGCAACAATATTTTCATAACAACGACCATAATCAAGATTTTTTGTTCCCAAAAGAGCATATTTAAAAGAATGGTCTGCAAGATAATATTTATCCTGTGAAGAAAGATATTTTTTTCCGCGAATATCATAACGGCGTATTTTATAAAACGCAAAAGATGAGCATAAATACTTAAGATAAGCACTTATTGTTTTATTATTTGTTTTATCTTTTGCAGAAGTAAGCGTATTTGCAATTGAATGTGTAGAGACTTCTGTCGAAATATTATCAATCAAAAAGTCAGAAACCTTTGAAAGGAGATTTATGTTTCTGATTTTATATTTCTGCTGAATATCACGAACAATCAAGGTCTTAAAAACATCAGCTATATAATCATATTTTTCATTCTCTGTCTTATAAAGATATGAACCTGCCATTCCGCCATATTTTGCATAATCATCAAAAGCCTTTTGAATATCCGCTTCCTTAAAATATTCAAGATATTCAGAAAATGAAAAAGGAAATACTTTTATTTCAAAAGTACGGCCAGTAAATAAGGTTGCAAGATCACTCGAAAGAAGAAATGCATTTGAACCAGTTATATAAATGTGAAACTTTTCTTCTGCATGAATGGAATTTATGACTTTCTCAAAGTCTTCACACATCTGGATTTCGTCAATAAAGACAAAATTTTCAACACTTTTTTTATAACTATCTTCGATAAAGTCATTAAGCGTCTGGGCAGTTTTGAGAGAGTCAAATTTCATCAGGTTAAAATTGATATGAATAATATTTGCATTTATATAATTCTTTTTTACATAATCAATAAAAGCTTCCAGAAGTTTTGACTTCCCGCTTCGTCGTATACCGGCAATAACCTTTATGTCAGGAGTCTCAACAGTATGAATGAGTTTTTCAAGATATCTATTTCGTTTAATTAATTTCATATTTGTATTATAAATCTTCTATTTCTCAAAATCAACATTTTTTCAATTTTGAGAAATAGAAAATATCTTATATTTTTTCACTTACTATTTACACTAACTTTAAAATTTTTAAAATTTGTGTAAATAATTTTTCTGACTTATGATTTGAATTTACTTAACTCAATAAGATCATTTGAAAAACTTGTATTTATTTCCGAAAAGGTTTCAAATTGATCAATTCCAATACAAACACAATACCAATTTTTGTATACTAATACCCAGCTATTATCTATTTCTGTTTTCAGGTATTTATTACATATTCTTTTAATATAGTCTTCGGCTTCGTCATAAAGCTTTTTAGACCAATTATCTTGTTCTCTATAAAAACCAATTTGAATAGAAGCTTCACATGGATAAAGATACACACCTTCAAAGTATTTGTTATTTTTTTCAATAACTAAACACTTTGAGCCATGAACAGTTCTTACTTGAATTTTGTTATTCATTGAATTATTAACTATAAAATTATAAGCACATTCTCCTCTTTTTTCCCAACTTTCCAAAAGAGCTTGTATTTTAGATTTTTGATCATCTTCAAATAATTGTTGTATATTCTGTTCATCTTCTTTTGTCACTTCTGTATCCTCCACGATTTTGTTGAGTAATAATTTATATTGCTCAACAAATAGTAATGCTAAAGTGTTATTTCCTTGTAGACATTTATTTAAAAAAGCCAATATTGAATTCTTATCCCCAACAACTGGTAAATCAAAAAACAAATGCTTCTTATTACTAAATATGACATCTGCATATTTTTGATATTTTTCATCCCAGCTTTTATAGTCTGGAATCTTGCCTCCAAACTTTGTGATATAAGGAATTGATAAAACCTCATATCCTTCATCTTTAAGCCTTTTATAATATCTTGCTAATTGATTATCCTGGTCATCTGCATTGTTAATCTTATTTTCAATAATGATGGCTTTTTTTGATTTTGGAGTGTTATATTTTATTAGCAAATCAACTCTATGTTCCTCACGTTCAACTTGCACATATTTCTTTATTGATGATTCATTTCCAAATGCATTTTTATCTAACCCAATAATTTCCAGAAAGTTTTGCAGATGTTTGGGATTACCAATTTCTGTTGTTTTTGGATCAAGAATTACTTTTAATATATCGCTATGGAAGTTTTCTTTTCGGTATTGATCAGCAATAGTCATAAAAAAACTAAACTGCTCATTATATGAATAACTATTTTTGAGTTTTTTTTGTTCATAAGCAATGTCCATATATTGCTGTAATGATTCGTATAAATTTTTATCCATAGTTATACCTTATTAAAATATTCATTTAATTTCTGAATAATTACATCAGCACGATACTTAATTATTTCAGTAGCTTTATCAATATAGAAATTTGCAAACCCAATATATGCTTTTGAATCTAATTTCCACCCATAAAAATCATGCTTAAATAATTCTTTGA
>JAILNY010000172.1 GCA_024691105.1 Treponema sp.
TTCTGGGATTTGAGACTCTTCTATAAAATCTGTAAGACACCAGTAACCAAAAGCTTCCAGCCGGTCATAATTTTCCAGCAGGTTTTTAGTGATATAGCAGGATTTAAAACATGTATCGTTTAAGTAGTCTCTGTGAGAGGCTGTAAGGTTCCATTCGGTCATGTAAACAGGAAGATTATGCAGATTATAATTTTTTAGAGTGTCAAAGGTGATATTAAGAAATTTATTAAATGAATAAGGATCTGAATTTAACGGCAGTACTGAATGGGTGCTTTTATCTATGCTCAAAACAGAAGTTCCTCTTTCTGCTGGAATTGTATTGTCATAATAATGAATGTTTATGAAGTCTGGAATGCATTCATTATTTTTGCAGAATGTAAAGTAATTTTGTAGCCAGGTAGATTCATCTCTTAGAGAAGCAAGCAAGGAAGGACTTCCAAAGCATAAGTCAGGCGAAATGCTTTTTACAGTATTATATGTAGCCTTGTAAAAATCCAGAAATTCTTCTTCTGTCTGCCAGTAAAAATCTGAGATTGTTCCATCCGGTTCATTCCATATACTAAATTTCCAGCTTTGTATTTCTTCAAAAGAGTAAACTTCAATTATATGATTCATAAAAGCGTCTACTAAATCAGTCCATTTTTTAAGGCTTTTGGGAGGTGATACATTGAAGTGGTCAAAATCTATTGTTTTCCCAGGATTTTTTGCCAGGGCTTTTGGCATGAAGGAAAAATGAATAAATGGCTTTAAATTTATGCTTTGCAGGAAATCAAGAATTTTATCTATCAAAACAAATGAATAGGAGGGCTTACCTTCTTCTTCTGTATATACCATCATAGCATCAGAAAAAATTCCATGAAAGTTTATATACTCATAATGTATTTCATCTTGTACAAGTTTTATCAGTTCTTGAATATCAGCGTAAAGTAATTCATTTGCACTGCCAATGCAAAGGAGCTTGTGAAAATTGTGTTTGAGTTTAATTCCTTTTGAGTTGTAGCTGATGCTTCCTGCATTTATTGTTTTTGCAAAAGCATCATTTTGTAATGGAAAATCAGAAATCGCTTGTGAAAAATTATTCTGATATAGCTTTAGATATTTTTGAAGGGAAGGAAAAAGGTTTAATTGCTGAAGGGTTATTTTAGTAATTTTTGGCTGTTTTTTTGTGTTTATGAGGAATTGATTTTTATATTTACTTGGCGTCTGACCGTATTTTTTTTTAAAGGCAAGTACAAAGCTTCTGTATTCACTGAATCCGTTTTTTAAAGCTATATCTTCTAGTGTTAATTTGTTTTTTGTCATGTCTTCAAGTGCGTGGAGCAGCCTGATTTCATTATAAATGCTTAAAAATGTCTGACCTGTAATTTTTATAAAAAGTGAAGAAAGGTATGGAACAGAAAGTGCGTTTGCATCGGCAACATCTTGAAGGGTCAGGCATTTATCAAAATTTTTTTCTATATAAGAAAGTATGTTTTGAAACTTGTTCTTTTTATTGTCATTAATTGAAGTTGAACTGTCGGGTATTATAAGAAAATTTGTACTCAGGGTGTGGAAAATAGAAAACAGAATACTTAAAGTTTGATATAGAGTTGTTCCTTTTACAATTGAATATACAGCATTGGCAAAGAGATACCGTACATAGTCATATTTCTTCTGGTTTGTAAATTGCGAAGAATTAAGGTTGAAAGTTGCATTTGTTATAAAATCAGAAAATGGCAGGATATCTGTATACACATACATTCTGATTATGTAAAAATTATTTCCATTTATCTGGTATTCAGAATCTTTGTTTATATACAAAATATCTTCACTGTTCAATTCATAACTTTTACCGTTTAGAACTAATGATACATTTCCTTCTAGAACAAAAAGGAATTCCGGGCTCTTATTCCAGTGGTTCTGAAATTCATTATTTTCAATGATTTCAAGTTTTAAAGGCATAGCAACCTGATTTTCCATATTAATAACCCTTATTGAAAATTAACTAATCATAAAAAATTGTTGGTATTATTATATATTAACAATAAATATTGGCAAGAAAAAAATATATTTATGAATAAAAGTGTTATATGTAATATTTTATCTTAAAATATACAATATTTTAATTTTTTTTTAATGATAAAGTTTTTTATTTTCTTTCATACTTAAAATTCGAATAAAAGTAGCAAAGAACTTCCATTCAAATGTGCAGAATTCACTCCTAGAATTAAATCATAAAAACAATAGGAGGTTTTTATGAAAAAAATTAATTCTTTTTTAGTGCAGTCTGTGTTGGCAATTACTGCTGCGCTGACAATTTTTGCAATGGTTTCCTGTACAGGAAAAAATGGAAAAAACAACGGAAATTCAGCTGTTGCCGGAAAAAATTCTCGCCCTACAATTATGTGGCTCTCAAATCTTTCTAACGGTTTGCAGTATGAAACAACGGTTTCTTATCTAACAGCAATCTGCGATAAGCTTGGTTACAATTTTTCGGTAGTTTATGGCGATATGGCAAATGATGCAGCAGGAAATCTTAATGCTGTAAAAAACGGAATGACTTCAAATGTAAAAGGACTCATTGCCAGTCAGGACGGTGGAATTCTCAGCATAATGGAAGAATATCCAGATTTGTATGTATGTGGAATGAATACAGATATGTTTTCAGTTTATTCTGGACCTTACGCAAAAGTTCTGGAAA